>JBDRWI010000011.1:0-41998 GCA_039802265.1 Caldifarciminota bacterium
GATACCCCCTGAAAACCCCCGCTATATAGCAAACCGTCTCTTTGTGCGGAGACCATTTTCATATCATCCTCCCCTGAATATCTTGTGGTTTTTTTAACTATAATGAAAAATTTCATTACCATTGTATTGGAATTTTTTCAAATTCCAATACAATAAACTATAAATTCTTTTGTTGTATCTTTCAATTTTTATCCTTTCAAGCCACTTAAATAAAGAATAATGCAAAATATGTGCCCGGTACTTTAAATAAAATTTTTGAAAAATCATAGGTTTTTTTGGTTTTAAATTAATTACTTATATTTTAAGATAATTGTTGCACAAAATTATAAACATAGATCGCCTGAATCACAACCGGTTGGGATGGAATATCAGGGAGAGGAACCAATAGTCGGTGAGACTACAGTAGGGAATCCGAATAAATACGGAATCGGTTTCAAATTTCAATCTTGACACCCTCTCTTTGATTGGAAGGGAGAGAGTAATCTCCCGTTTACTATGGGTAGCCACAGGTTTTTCATTATCTCTTCTTTAATAAAAATCAATTCTTTTTAAGGTTATTTATCTTTATCAGGCAACCAGTCTGTAAATTATAATAATATTTTTTATTCTGTCAATCCCGGATGTCAACTAAAATACCTCAACCGGGTCAACATCAATTTCTAATTTCGTTGATCTTAATTTGATATTTTTCAAAAAACGCAATGCGCGGTGGTCAAATTTTAAAGGTGCTTTTATCAGAATATAAACTCGGTACTTTTCTCTGATTTTGTAGTAAAATGATTGGTTCGGTCCGAAAAGTTTTATATTCTTTATCAATTTAAGATTTTCATACAATCTTTTTGCCTCATCCCATACATCCTTTTCACTTTTGCCGGATAATCTTAAAAGCACAAGACGTGAGAAAGGAGGAAAATTCAATTCCCGGCGAACCTTCATCTCCTGGGAATAAAACTTGGGAAAGTTCTGCAATTGGCTGAAGAGGATTGAGTATTGTTCAGGATGGAAGGTCTGAATCAAAACCCTACCTGGCTTTTCACCCCGTCCGGACCTGCCCGCAACCTGGGTCAATATCTGGAATGTCTTCTCTCCACTGCGGAAATCCGGCAGATTAAGAATTGTATCTGCATTCACTATTCCGACAAATGTAACATTGGGAAAGTCAAAGCCCTTGGTTACAAGTTGGGTGCCAACAAGAATCTTTGCCCTGCCTTCCTCAAAGTCTTTGAGAATCTTTTCTGCCTCTCCTCTTTTTCTGACCGCATCGCGGTCCAGGCGCAAAATCAAGGAATGTTTATCCGTTTTGATTTCGCCTTCATTTCTTAATATCTTATCAACCAATTCTTCTATTCGCTGGGTTCCTGCTCCCTGGTATAGGAGTGTTACACCATTACACTTCGGACATAGCGAGAAGTATTGCGCCTTGTAATCACAGGTATGGCAGGCAAGGATTGAAGTTTTATCCGGCTCAGACCTTTTGTGATAGACGAGTGGTAGATGGCAATAGGGACAACGAACTACATAGCCACAGTGGGGACAGACCAAACTCGGTGCGAATCCCCGACGATTCAAAAATAGAATCATCTGTTCATCTTTTTTCAAGACCTCTTTTATTGCCTCTTCAAAACGTGCTGATAATAATCTTCTCTTTTCGGTCTTGAGGTCCACAATTTCAACCTTGGGCAATGGCCTTGAGTCAATTCTTTCATTCAGGGTTATCAACTCATACTTTCCTATCCCGGCATTATAGTATGATTCAAGTTGGGGAGTGGCACTTCCAAGGACAACTACAATATTCTCAATCTTTCCCCTCATCACCGCCACATCCCGGGCATTATATCTTACACTTTGCTGTTGTTCCTTATATGAATGGTCGTGTTCTTCGTCAACGATAATAATCTTTAAATTGGGAATAGGTATGAATATAGAACTGCGAGGACCGATGATAACCTTGAATTGCCCCTTCTTGATTGCGTACCAGATTCGTCTTCTTTCTTTAGTTGTAAGTGCTGAATGAATCGCAATTACCTCGTTACCGAAACGTTCGGTAAATCGCTTCAAAAGGAGGGGTGTCATTGATATCTCGGGAACCATAATAAGAGCCCGCTGGCCCCTTCGGATAACCTGTGCCACCACCTTCAAATAAACCTCGGTCTTTCCGCTTCCGGTGATACCATAGAGTAAAAAAACCTTAAACTCCTTTCTTGTTAGGGCATTGAGGATTCTTGTGATTGCATATTTTTGTTGATAGGTCGGCGCTGGTTCTTTAGCCAATATGGGCGCCTTAACCTCTTTTTTTAATAACTCAAATTTCTTAAGGACCTTTGAAGGCAATGCCTGCCTTAAGACCTCACCCATTGTTGCGATATAGTAATCGGCAATCCATTTATAAAGTCTTAATAATTGGGGAGGAATAAACTCTCTCTCAACCAGTTTTTGAACATTTTTTATGTTCTGGACTTCTGCCTTTACATTGGCTTGGATTACAATACCGTATTTAAACTTATTCCTTAAAGGAACAAGCACCAAATCACCAATTTGAACAGGAAATTCGGTACTATAGGTTAAATAATCAAATTTTGTATTAGGTATTGCTACATTGATGAGCATATTTTAATAAAGTATGATTAATATTCATACCTTGCCTTTGATATAGAAAGGGATATACCAATTGCAATGAAGCAAGCCAGCAGGGCTGACCCGCCATAACTTATAAAAGGTAGAGGAACACCGGTTACCGGTAGGATGCCTATGGTCATACCCATATTTATGAATGTTTGATAGGCAAACCAGGTAAGGATACCGATGATTATAAGACTGCCCAAACGGTTCTTCGTGATTTTTGCTACCGACAATAGTCTGTAGAATAAATATAAATATAAAAGCACCGTAATTACTATCCCGATGAATCCAAGTTCCTCGCCGATACAGGAGAAGATGAAGTCGGTGTGCCTTTCCGGTAAGAATTCTAATCTCTTCTGGGTACCGGATAAGAAGCCTTTACCAAACAGCCGACCCGAGCCGATTGCAATCTTTGATTGAATTATCTGCCAGGATATTCCCTTCGGGTCAAACCAGGGAGAAAGGAAGGCAATGATTCTCTTCTGTTGATAGGTCTTGAGTGAATTCCAGATAACCGGAGTCATAAGTCCAATTAAAGGATTGGCAATAAAGCCGTAGATAATATTACCCAATTTTTTGCGAATGTATAAATATATGGCCAAAAGTGTCATAAAACTTAGCCATATATAAATTGAAAAACTCGCGATTGCTGAAATAATGGGTGAGAAGAAGACAAAAATCTTTTCCGCGGGCATCCCTGCCCAATAAAGCATAACAACCATTACCGGAAGAAATATCTGGGCTGCCCCAAAGTCGGGTTCAATAAAGATAAGTCCGGCTGGAATGAGGACAATGATCATTGGGATTACGAAATCAGTAAATTTTTCAAGTTTCTTTTTACGGATTAAATAATAGGCAAGGATTGAAATCGTACCTAATTTTGCAAATTCAGATGGTTGTAAAGAAAATCCATTAAAGATTAGCCATCGTTTAGGATAGGTTGACGGAAGGGCAAGGACTAAGATGAGCATTAAGATAGTGAGTATATATAAAAAGGGAGAAAGGATATACCATCCTCGCATCGGTACCTGAGATACCAAGAGCATAGCGGCAATCGCGATTCCAAACCACAATGACTGTTTTAAGAGATAATCTTTGCCACCAGTAGAATAGATCATCAAGAGTCCAAATATTGCCAGAAGTACGGTGGGCAAAAATATGGTTAAGTCAATTTTTTTCATTTATATGAAGCGATTCCTTTATTGACAAAAAATGTTTTTATTATCTTACCTGCAATCGGTGCGGCAACACTTCCACCGTGTCCAGCATTTTCAACAACGACACAGACTAATATTTCAGGATTTTCCGGCGGGGCATAGCCAACAAATATAGAATGGTCTTCGCCATGGGGATTCTCGGCGGTTCCGGTCTTACCACAAACATCAACTGTCTCAAGTTGGGCAAGAATACCGGTACCGGTGGAGACAACACCACGGAGTCCTTGTTGGATTGTTTCTATAGCCCGCGGTGAGAGCACGAGTTGTCTGCTTTCCGCTTTGTCTTTTTTTATTAGATGGGGGATAATTATATTACCGTTATTGGCAAAGAGCGTATATGCGCAGGCAAGTTGTAATGGGGTTGCCAGCAGGTCCCCCTGACCAATACTTATATTGAAGATATGTCCTTCAGTCCAGTTCTTTCCGTACTTATTTTCCAGATATTTCCGGTCCGGGACGAGACCTTTATTTTCCTCGGTTAAGTCAATATCCGTTGTCTTCCCGAATCCAAATCGGACGAGATACTGGCTGATAATATCAATACCTATCATTCTGCCCAGTTGATAGAAGTATATGTCACAGGAATGGATTATTGCATCTACCAGTCTGAGCTGCCCATGGGTCTTCCAGCACTTAAATGGCCTACGCCCCAGATAAAAGACACCTTTGCAAGGAATAAATGTCTTATCCGGATTTATTAACCCGGCATCAAGTGCCGCAAGGGCAATTATGGGCTTGACTGTTGAGCCGATAGGATAAAGGCTCATTATTGCCCGGTTTATCAGGGGTGCTTCAACTGGATTATTCAGTGTCTGCCACTGTTGTTCATTTAATCCTTTGATGAAAAGGTTGGGGTCAAATCCTGGTTTTGAATAGAGGACATAGACTTCGCCATTCTGAGGATTAAGGGCAATCGCTGACGCCTTTTTGAAATTACTCAAGAATACGGATGTAGATTCAGTTAACTCTGCATCAAGGGTCGTAAAAAGGTCTTTACCGGACTGGGCAGGTAAGGGCCGATATTCTCCCACTTTACCAAGTTCCCTGCCGTATACATCAACCTCAATATATTCAATCCCATCCCGGCCTTTTAAATGGTTTTCGTAGACCTTTTCTAAGCCTGTCCGTCCGATATAGTCACCGAGTTTGTATTCTTTATAATTCTTGAGCTCCTCCTTGGTAATTTCCGCAACATACCCGAGGACATGACAGAAAAGGTCCTTATATGGATAGTTCCTTACAGGTTCCACACCAACCTCAATACCTCGCAGGTCTTCAATCTCTTCTTCAATCATTGATAATTGTTGAAAGGAAATATCGTGAGCAATTTTAGTGGAAAGAAAAGGATTTTTCTCCGACATTATCCGGGTTGTTATCTTTTCTCTTTTTATATTCAAAATCTTAGAGATTTTTTCAATAGAAGCTGTGTCAACAAGTGCCGGAATAACCGAGACATAAAAACCCGGCCGGGTATTGGCGATTTCCCGGTTATTTCGGTCAAAAATCTTACCCCGCTGTGAAGTGAGATACTTCTTTTTTATCCGGTTTTCCTCAGACAGGCGATAATATTTCTTTCCCTCAAAAATCTGAAGTTTCAAAGTGAAAAATAGTATCAAGGAGAAGCAAATAATCAGTGCCGTCCGAAGAGTCTTGAATCTTTTTAGGCCCTCTTCCATACTTTATAGAAAATTTTATTTAATAGAAAAAATGATATCGGGAAAAAAAACAATGTCAAAAGTCCACCCGGGAATGGGATTCGGTATCCCAATACTACTAAGTTGAGAAGTATTTTTATACAGTAAAAAATTATAAATACAATATTGATTGTTATGAATTCCCGTGGCAGATATTTTTTTAAAAGTATCAAACCCTCCCCGAGTAGTAAATAAAAAAGGCTATTCACGCCCAGGGCAACTGGATGGTAAAGGTCAATAACCAGTCCTGCGAAAAAAGCAAAAACGATTGAATAAAATGGTGATTCATTGAGCAGAACAAAGAAGAGCAAGATAGTGATGAGGTCAACTGTATGATTAATCGGAACAAAAAGATATAGCAAAAGAAGATAGCCGATATATCTCATTTCTAAGGTTACGGACTGACTCCTTCGCGCGGGGAAGCAACAGGGATTTTCATCTGTATATTCTTAAGTGAAGCCGGAATTCTAAATTCTTCTCCTTCTTGGATAGCAGGTTCACCTTTTGGATAAATTAAATAAACATAGAATACCCGATTGATCTTAATGAAGGGCTGGATTACTACCTCTTTAAATAATAAATCTTTAGCTGTGTTTATCTCCTTTATTGTGCCAATCACAATTCCTTTGGGGTAAATCTCACTGAGACCGGATGTAACGATTGTATCACCAATGTTTATGGTATCATCAATCTTTATGTAGTTTAATTTTAAATTGCCGTTATTCTTTACAATTCCATAGACACCGCTCTGTTTATCAAAACCGCTTATGGCAAATCCATTTTTCTCAAATGTTTCAACAAGGCTGGTATTTGAGGCAACCGATTTTACTCTTCCAACAAGCATATTAGCAATAATTACCGGCTGATTGACATAGACGCCATCCTTTTCTCCTTTATTTATGTATAAAAAACCATTGAAGTTAGCAGGGTCGCGGCCAATTACAATTGCCTTGATAAGTTTTAGACCGGATAAAGAGAGGGTCTCTTCGCCGGGGTGGAATCGGGTCGCAAGTTCTTCGTTGAGTATTTTTAGCCTTGTTATGGTCATTTCAAGCTCTTCAATCCTTTCCTTTGATTGCTGGAGATACTGTAAATAGTTGCTAACAAGGCGCAGAGGGAATAATATTACCTGAGCGAGACTTTTACTTAGAACTAAATCGGCATTTTCATTAATCAGGATAAATGACAGGGCTGTAAATAAAAGTGCTAAAAAGATAAGAAATTGAATTCTGGGCAACTACTCTCTCTTGAGGGTAAATATTACCTTTTCATACCTGGGAATATCTTCCAATATCTTTCCAGCGCCACAGACAACTGCCTTATGAGGTTCTTCAGCAACGGTAACGGGTAGATTGGTTTCTTCCCTTATGAGGGTGTCTATACCCCTTAATAAAGAACCGCCACCCGCCATATAAATTCCTGAATTTACAATATCTGCAGCAAGTTCTGGAGGTGTCTTTTCGAGCGTCTGACGCACCGCATCAATGATCATTGATAAGGGTTCCTGAATTGCTTCCCTTACCTCGTGGCTTGTGATTTTAACTGTTTTGGGAATGCCATGGATGAGATCCCTTCCGCGTACCTCCATGGTTTTATCTTCCTCAGTTGGAAACGCATTGCCAATCGCAATCTTGATTTCCTCAGCGGTCTGTTCACCGATGATGAGGTTATAATTCTTTTTGATATATTGCACAATTGCCTCATCCATTTCATCACCGGCAACCCGGATAGAGTTGTTTGTTACAATCCCGGAAAGGGCAATTACCGCAATTTCGGTTGTTCCACCCCCAATATCAATTATCATATTTCCGGTCGGAAGATGGACAGGGAGATTTATACCGATCGCCGCCGCTATCGGCTCTGAGACCAAGTAAACCTCCCGGGCACCTGCTGCCTCCACCGAGTCGCGCACTGCCCTTTTTTCAACCTCTGTTATACCGGAGGGAACACAGATTATTACCCTTGGTCTTATGAATAATCTTCGCTGCTGAATTTTGTCGATGAACGTCCTTAAGAGCAATTCCACCATTTCAAAATCAGCAATCACACCATCCTTCATCGGTCTTATTGCCTTTATCTCTTCAGGGGTTTTACCGAGCATCCTTTTCGCCTCTTCACCTACTGCCAGGCATTTCTTGGTTTTGGTATCAATAGCCACAACCGTAGGTTCATTGAGGACGATGCCTCTGCCATTGACATAGATAAGGGTTGTGCAGGTTCCCAGGTCAATTGCCACATCACTCAGAAAATGACCCTTTAGCGATTTTATAAAGTTGACGAGATTAAATGCCAAGGAACTCTCCTGTCATTTTAATATTATTTATTTTTTAGAAAAAGTCAATGAGCAAATGCAGATGATTTTTCATTATCTCCTGAATTTACTTGACTTTCCCCTTATATCGGATATAATGCCCATATGCGGACATTTATTGCAATTGAAATTCCGAAAAACCAGCGAAAAATTATCTGGGAATTGATAATCGAAGAGAAGAAAAGAAATTTACCAATAAAGTGGGTTGAATTTGAAAATTTGCACATCACCCTAAAATTTTTGGGCGAAATTGATGATAAGAAAAAGTGCGAGATAATTCCGGTAATAACTGATATTGCGAAGAAATATAAACCAATTACTGTTTCCCTAAAAGGTATAGG
This sequence comes from Caldifarciminota bacterium, assembly GCA_039802265.1. Classification (GTDB taxonomy): domain Bacteria; phylum Hydrothermota; class Tepidihabitantia; order SM23-42; family JAOAFX01; genus JBDRWI01. Next base: position 8,183 of record JBDRWI010000011.1, read on the forward strand.
CTGTTTCCCAGGTTCAAGAAACCCGCGGGTCCTGTGGGTTGGTGTGAACCAGGGTAACAGTGAATTGATAGAAATCGCTAATGAAATTGACAATACCCTTGTGCGCTATGGTTTTAAAAAAGAAGAAAAAAAATTTCATCCACATTTAACCTTTGGTCGAATAAAGGCATTCTGCAAGGTGGAAGATATTCTAAACAGGACTGTAAAAACCGAGCCATTTATGGTGGACTCTTTGGTCCTTTTCAAATCCACTTTGAAACCCGAAGGACCGATCTACGAGGCATTACAAAAATTTCCATTTTCACTCTGAACTGTTCTGTCATTCTAAGGGTATTTTAAAGCGTAGGGGGGTCATCTAAGTATTCTGTGTCTAACCAGAAGAGTATAAGAAAGAATTTTTTTGGCAAAAATCACCACTAAATTAGATAAGTGTGAAATTTTATGTATTTTCTTTTAGAATTCTCAAGGTGGTTTCAATTTCTTCTTCGCTATTGTAAAAATGGGGGGAGAAGCGGAGGCAGTTGTTGCGCAGTGAAATTATTATTTTGTGCTCTTTGAGCAAATTGTACAACCTTCTTGGGTCTTCCGGTTCTATTGTAATAATCCCTGCTTGGGGGCCGTCCTCGGGTGTGATAACCTTAATTCCGAGTTCTCTCAAGCCATCTCTTAATCTTTTCTTCAATTTCAGAATCCGCTCCTCAACATTATTCATTCCAATTTCACAAAGCATCCGGCAGTTCTCAGAAAATGCACTGATACCAATGACATTTCTTGTTCCTTGCTCAAACATCCGTGCATCATTGAATAGGGGAGGGGTGAGTTCAAATTTTTCAAAATTCTGCCAGTCTGCACCGAGCCAGCCGGTGTGATAGCGTTTCAATTTATTGAAATTTCTTTTATTCACATACAAAAATCCTGTACCACTGGGTCCAAAGAGCCATTTTGCAGCACCACAGGCAAGAAAGTCAATGTCTATATCTTTCACGCTAAAATTCGTTGCACCGATTGCCTGGATTCCATCAACGATCAAAAAAATCTCTCTTGTTTTTAGAAATTCATTTAACCTTTTAAGGTTAATCATCTCGCCGCTAAGAAACTGCACATAATCAACGACTACGACCCGTACCTGCTTATCAATGTGATTTTTTATTAAATCTACCGGGTCTTTACCGCAAAAATTGAGATATATCTTTTCTATATGGGGCAGATTGTAATCCACGACATAGCGAACGGCCGGGAAGACCTCTCTCATTACAATGATCTTATCGCCCGGAGTGAGTGGCAGGTTTATAAGGGCAATATAAATCCCCTCGGAAGTATTGTGAGTAAAGGCAATCTCTTCCGGGTCGGCATCAATGATTTCTGCCACTTTTTCCCGGGCATTTTTGATTCGCTCGAAATATAATGGAATATCAAATTCGGCTTGTTTCTTGTATATGTTTATACATTCATCAATCGCCCTTTCGGCAATGGTTGTCATTGGACCAGTTCCGGCATGATTGAGATAAATAAATTCATTGGTAATTGGAAAGAGTTGCCTAATTTCTTCCAGATTCATTCCCACCCTCTTATCCTGTTTGTGATTCATGCTATAACTCAAAATCAGATTTCATAACTACAGTGGCGAAGACATCCGTAGGCAGTTCCTTCAGAAAAGGGGAGACCTTTGTCGGATTCATTGAACCCCGATAAGATTTACGCTGCCGCGAGCAGGTTAAATACAATCTCTTCTTTGCCCTGGTTATTCCAACATAAAAGAGACGCCTTTCTTCTTCATATTCTTTATCATCAGTTGACTTATAGTGTGGGAGTAAACCATCCTCCAGCCCCGTGATAAAGACTATCTCAAATTCCAAACCCTTAGAGTTGTGCAGGGTCATTAATGAAACCCTATCGGTGTTCTTCCAGTCATCTATATCACTGCGTAGACTAACACTTTCAAGATATTCCGATATTGTAGCATCGGGATTTTCCTCAACAAAATCTTTGATTGATCTTAACAACTCTTCAATATTCTCACGGCGGTTTATTTCTTCATCAGTGTGTTTTGTATTAAGGCTATCAAGATAGCCTGTTTCGGCAACAATTTTGAGAGTAAGGGCATAGAGGTCCGTGCTGTTACTTAATGTAATAAATCCTTGAAGCATTTCTATAAAAGATTTAATATTTTCCTTTGTTTTTTTATTTATACCTGTTATATAATCTATGTTTTTGAGTGCTTCAAAAAAAGAAATTTTTTCATATTTTTGATACTGAGTTATTTTTTCCAATGTCTCATTGCCGATATGTCTTGATGGGAGATTGATGATGCGCCTCAAACTTACTGAATCATTGAGATTATCAATCACCCTCAAATAGGCAAGAATATTTTTAATCTCAGCCCTTTCATAAAACCTGAGTGCTCCAATTACTTCATAAGGAATTTTATTTTTTACAAAAGCCTCCTCAAATATTCTTGATTGATAATTTAGTCTATAAAAGACAGCAATTTCTCTTAGCTTGCAGCCTTTGATTAGTTCTTCTTCTATTTTCTTTGCTACATAATCTGCTTCTTTCTCGTCGTCAGCCGCATCATAAAATTCTATTTTTTCTCCGGGTTCATTATTGCACCAGAGTATTTTTTCTTTACGGTATCTATTATTTTTAACAACCTCCGAAGCGGCTTTAAGGATTGTCTTTGTCGAACGATAGTTCTGTTCAAGTTTGATAACAACAGTTTCTGGATAATCCTTTTCAAAATTTAAGATGTTTCTTATTTCTGCACCACGCCAGGAGTATATTGATTGGTCGTCATCACCAACCACACATATATTACGATATTTTTCAGCGAGGAGTTTTGTCAGAATATACTGGGCATAGTTTGTATCCTGGTATTCATCAACAAGAATATGTTGAAAGCGATTTTGATAGTACTCAAGGGTCTGTCTATCCTTTTGGAATAGTTCTACGGTCTTGAATATTAAGTCATCAAAATCCAAAGCGTTGTTTTCTTGCAAATATTGATTATACAATTTATAGACTGTTTTGACCGTCGGAGAACCAATGTAATTCTCCGGTGAGATAAGATTTTCTTTAGCACGGTTTATCAGCTGTAAAATATAAGCCGGGCTAAATTCTTTGGTATCGATCTTCAACTCTCCTAATATATCTTTTATTATAGAAAGTTGGTCCTGTTCATCATAGATTGAGAAATTTTTAGAAATACCAATTCTATCGGCACCATTCCTTAAAATCTTTGCACATGTTGAATGATATGTTCTTATCCAGATATCCGGGTCTTCGTTATTGAGAAGGGTACTGACCCTTGATTTCATCTCTTCGGCTGCCTTATTCGTAAAAGTCACAGCAAGTATATTAAGGGGATGGATTTTTCTTTTTCTTATTAAATAGGCAATGCGATAGGTGATGACCCTGGTCTTTCCACTACCTGCACCCGCCAGAATGAGAATCGGTCCTTTTTCAATCTTTACCGCTGTAAGTTGTGCGGGGTTCAAAAATTTTTCCCAATCATCCATTTCTATTGCAAATATTTTTTATATGACTCTATATCTCCTTTAATTTTATTGATCAGGGCTCTGGATGAAATTGTAGCGCCGGTAATTGCTTCAGGAATTTTTTGTTTAAATTGGTCGAGAAATTCTCTTTCCCTTATTCTTTCGCCAATACCGGCAGTTTCATTTGAGTACAGAATTTCTATTCCCGTAATTTTTGTATGTCTGTCAAGGCCGGCAATGAACTTTATTGTATCTATATATCCCATTGTTGCACCATAAAACACGATTCCAATTGTATCCGAATCGGCGATTGCATACCACAGAATTCCGTCAATTATAGGGAAAAATTTTTTTGCCGCTGGCATTACTTTAAATTTTATATCACCCGGTTCACGATATAAAAGATAAATTGAATAACTTTCCATAGATTTCCTTATACCGTCACAAACTGCCCGCGAAGAGATGGTGGCACCGGTTACAGCATCAATATCACCGCCTTCTTTTTTGAGTCTTAATTGTGATATATATTTGCCTTTAAATTGGTCAGTAAATTTTGATTCTTTTACCTTGGCGCCCAGTCCTTCTGTTTCCTGGAAGCCTTCTTTTTTGCTGCCAATTATAATCCGGGTTATTTTACCTGAAATGTCTACACCAACGGTTATTGGTATGGGTCCACAATAACCCGAAGGCCAGGTTTTGAATACCATACCCAATAGGTTATTTGCCGAATCATACGCCTTCCAGCACGTATCTGGAATTATTGGTATAAATTTGGCTGCTGATATTACATCTTCAATACTGGCAGTTTCTTCATTTTTATCCGCCCGCACTAATTGGGGTTGAATTATATGATAGATGATTGCCAGGGTAAAGACCCAGACAAATAATGATAAGAAAAAGTCAACGATTGTTTTATTTCTCTTCATACCTTACTCCTTGTATTTAGTACCGTCCTGTTTTAATTTTCGTGCCATATATTCTTGGTTTTGTTATCTGATCAATAAATGGAACAAGAGCATTCATTAAGAGAATGGCAAAACAGACGCCTTCTGGCTGTCGGCTATATAATCTTATAATTACCGTTAAGATTCCGCAACCGAAACCAAATAGCCACCGGCCCAATTTGGTAATCGGAGATGTGACCCAGTCAGTTGCCATAAAAAATACTCCTAACAATAACCCTCCGCTAAAGATGTGGAATAGTATATTCACCTTTTTTTGTAATAACAAAATTCCGATTATAAAACTTGCCAGATAACTTACTACAATTCGGTAGTCAATTATTTTAACATACAATAAAAATATTCCTCCCAGGAGGAGTAAAAGACCTGAAGTTTCACCAATAGACCCACCCACATTACCGATAAATAGTGATGTAATTGTTTCTTTCTGATTGAGTAGATTCAAGACTAAATTTTGTTCCCCAAAAAGATCCGGGTTCTTTAAAACGGATAAAGGTGTAGCACCAGTTATCGTTTCAATACCCGATAGAGTTCCCCAATTTGGTTTCATCCAGAAGTTATACATAATTGAAGGCCAGAAGAATGATAGAAATGCCCTGCCGGCGAGAGCCGGGTTAAAGATGTTAAGACCGATTCCCCCGAATAATTGTTTTATGACGATAATGGCAAATGCAGAACCGATGACCGGCACCCAGAAGGGAACACCCGGGGGGAGGGTAAAGGCAAGTAATAATCCAGTTAAGCCGGCACTACCGTCAGAAATAGTAAGTCTTTTTTTCAACAACTTCTGAATAAAGAATTCAAAAAATATTGACGAAAAAACCGACAGAAATATTGTGATTATCGCCCGGGTTCCAAAGATTATAGAACTGTAGATAAACTGGGGCATAAGGGCAAGGGTGACTAATCTGATTCCATATTCTATGTTTCGGTTACAGCGAATATGCGGCGAAGATGAGACAACTAATAATTCACGCATAAATTTCACTCCGGGAAGAACTTTTTAATTTCAATTTGGCGAATTTAAAATAGTGTACCAGGGGGATATTGGCTGGGCAGACATAAGCACAGGAACCGCATTCAATACAATCCAATACGCCAAATTCCGCGGAACGGGCCACATCTTCATTTATGATGAACTTATAAATTTGGCAGGGTAAAAGTCCCATTGGGCAGGCGTCAACACAGAAGGCACACCGAACGCAATTTTCGTTATTTTGATTTTGGATTTTTGAAAAAACCGCTACTCCGGTTGTTCCCTTGATAATTGGTACCGAGATTGTAAACTGGGCAATTCCGGTCATCAAACCGCCCATCACCACCTTTCTTATTTTTCCCTTGGCTCCACCGCAATAATCAATTATGTCCTTCACTGTGGTTCCAATCTTTACTATAAGGTTTTTAGGTTCATCTATACAATCACCGGTAATGGTTATTACTCTTTCAACCAGGGGTTTGTTAAATTTTACAGCTTGAAAGGCGGCGTAACAGGTTGCAACATTCTGCACAACGCAGCCTATATCCCAGGGCAAACCATTTTGGGGAACCTCCTTTTTTGTCAATGCCTTTATTAATTGGCGCTCCGAGCCCATAGGATAATAATTATTGAGAACCTTAACCTCGGCTCCTTCTTTTTTTAATAAGGCTGCGGCATTTTTTTTATTCTGCTGGAGAGCAAATAAAATTTTTTCTACACCAAGGATGCGGGCAAAGATCTTTGCCCCTTCAACTACACCGGTTGGAAATTCAAGCATTAGACGATAGTCTGAAGCCAGATTTACTTCAGACTCACAACCATTGATTATCAAAAGTTCAACCCTTTTATCTGACGGTGGCAAGAGTTTGACATGGGTTGGAAACATTCCGCCGCCAAGGCCCACAATTCCGGAATCCCTTATAATATTTATCAACTCCTCCTTCGTTAAATTTTCGTATTTTCTTACATCTTTTATCTTCTCATCCCACTCAATAACCCCTGAAGATTCAATTATGCAGGCAAGACCATAACCTAATATTGGGTGAGGATATTTTTTAATTGCAATAATTTTTCCGGCAACACTGGAATGGACACAAGCCGAGATATTTCCATCAATTTCGCCGATCTTTGTGCCAATTTTTACTGAATCACCGGGTTTAACTACCGGTAGCGCGGGATTACCCTGATGCTGTGAGAAAGGAATATAGACAAACCTGGGATTGGGCATTACTTCAATTGCCTTGTCTAATAGTTCTTTATTGGCAGTAAATTTTATGCCGTTTATAAACACGTAAAGAGTATAATTCTTTTTCTAAATAAGTCAAGCATTGACTTTATTCCGGAATTAGATATTATTAGGTGTGAATAATATAACGATAATTGGGTTACAATGGGGAGATGAAGGAAAGGGTAAGGTAGTAGATTTTTTTGCCCCTGAATTTGATATAAACTGTCGTTTTCAGGGAGGGCCCAATGCCGGGCATACAGTTTGGCGGGGAAAAGAAAAGTTTGTCTTTCATCAGATTCCAAGCGGGGTATTAAATAAAAATATTACGGCGGTTATTGGTGCGGGATGTGTGTTTGACCCGGCAATATTTTTTGAAGAAATTGAACAATTGAAGAAATTTGATGAAGAAATAGAAAAAAGGATTAAGATTTCTAAATATTGCCATTTGATTATGCCCTATCACATATTATTGGATAAGATAAAAGAGGAGACGACGCAGAGTATAGGGACGACAAAAAAAGGAATAGGAATTGCCTACGAAGACAAGTATGCACGGATTGGCATCCGGGTTGGTGACCTCTTCTATCCTGAAGTATTTGAAAAAAAACTGAGGGCAAATATCTCAAGAAAGAACTTGATCTTAATGGATATCTACCAAGCCGAACCACTGTCCGATGATGAAATCTTTGAACGTTTCCTTGAATACGGGGAGAAATTGAAACCATTTATTATTGATGATTCTGTTTTTCTTTCTCAGGTAATGAAGGAGAAGAGGATTATTTTTGAAGGTGCTCAAGGAACACTCCTTGATATTGATTTTGGAACCTATCCTTATGTCACTGCCTCCCATACTATTGCCGGAGGCGCCTGTATTGGACTCGGAGTTTCTCCCGGTTATATTAACAGGATAATTGGCGTTGCCAAGTCTTATACCACCAGAGTTGGAAATGGACCGCTGCCAACTGAAGATAAAGGAGAAATTGGTGAGAGATTGAGAAGTCTCGGGAGTGAATACGGGGCAACCACTGGTAGGCCCAGGCGCTGCGGGCCGTTTGATGCCTCGGTGGTTAGATATGCGGCAAGGATTAGTGGTGCCCAAGAATTGTTCCTGACAAAACTTGATGTCCTTAAGGAGTTTGAGAAGATAAAAATAGCCGTTGGTTATTCAAATGCCCCTGAATTTGATCCCTTTATCGCGGATGAACTTAATCCAGTATATGAGGAAATTCCAGGATTTAAACGAGATATCTCAAGAATTCGTGATTTTGATGATTTACCGGTTGAGGCAAAGGAATATATCAAATTGATTGAACATTATACCGGTTTAAACGTGAAGTATATATCGGTTGGCTCCCAGCCCGACGAAGTAGTAATCAAGAATTAACCCCAAACAAACTAAACCTTTTTTAATTACCCGTTGTCAAAAGGTTAGAAAAAAGGAGGTGATGCTGTATGTTAAACCGTGGACTTAAACTATGGCAACCATTGAGGAGCTTGGCAAGGTTGGAGGATGAGCTTGATGCCTTGACTGAAAGCCTGTTTGATAGATTTAAACTCGGCGGTGATGGTGTGTGGGTTCCGGCAATGGATGTGGTTGAAAACGATGGCGAGCTGGAGATAAGGGCTGAGATTCCCGGTGTCAAGAAGGAAGACTTGAAGATAAAGGTTACCGGCAATTCCCTCACGATCAGCGGTGAGAAGAAGAAAGAGAGCGAGACAAAGGATAAACACTATCACCGAATTGAGAGATACTATGGGAATTTCAGCCGGACAATTCAAATCCCGGAAGGTGTTGATAAAGATAAGGTCAAGGCAACATACAAAGACGGGGTGCTCACCATTACCTTGCCCAAGCCCGAATCAATGAAGACAAAAGAAATTGAGGTTGAAATTAAATAAAACCCCCTACGGGGTCGGCAGCCGCTGACCCCGTTTTTCTTCTGAATCTTAGGTCTAAAATCCGCCTTATTTAAAAAATAAAATCGCATTGTGTCTGATAATATATATTATGTAAACTTTACGGTGACCAAATTAATTTCTTTTCACTCAATCTCTCCCCTTTTAGAAAAATGTCAGATAACTCCACAAAGCCATATTGATTTCTTTATAAGTTTAGTTATAATATTCAATGCATGTAAATTTTAAAAATCCCGGTAAAATCTCTAAATCTAAGGCACGGAATTTTAAACATATTCCAGACCTGAAATTTAATCACAGTTTGAAATCTGAGAAATATGCTTGGAACAATTGTTAATACCTTTTTGGTGGTTGCGGGTAGTATAATCGGTATAATTTTTCACCGCGGTATACCCGAAAATATCAAAAAGATAATAATAATTGCCCTTGGTCTATTTACCTGTCTTTTAGGACTGAAGATGGGATTAAATATGGAAAATCCGGTCGTGATAATAATTAGCCTGGTGCTAGGTGGAATTATAGGTGAAATCATAAAAATTGAAAAATCAATTGAACAAGTTGGGGAAAAATTGAATAAATTCGGCAGATTTTCTGAATTTGGTAGATTCACTCAAGGATTCGTAACTGCCAGTATCCTCTTTTCATTTGGTCCGATGACAATCCTCGGTTGCATTCAGGATGGGCTATTACATAAACCAGAACTTTTAATAACTAAATCAATAATGGATGGCGTATCTGCCATAATCTTAAGTTCTACTTTGGGGCTGGGTGTCTTATTTTCAGCACTGGTTGTGTTATTATTCCAAGGCTCTATAACCATGCTTGCCGGTCAATTACATTTCCTCGGTGAACCATACTATCTCAATGATTTTAGTGGAATTGGTGGAATACTTGTCTTTGCGATTGGAATAAGGTTATTGGAAATCAAAGAAATCAAAGTTGGTAACTTTTTACCGGCGCTGGTACTTGTCGTTTTGTTAAAGTTAATTTGGATGTCTTAGCACTTTCTTCTAATTTTCTTGAGAGTTTTTCCTTTTCTTTTTTATCCTCTCAATAGTGTCAAAGGTATCTAAATTTTGACCTTTTTCAAAGGCAAATCTGGTTATATGAAAGAAACTGACCCCTGAGATGATGAAAATTGGAACGGCTACTGCATAATGATCCCATTCATTCTTTGGTACAATGCCAGACCAGGGTTTTGCCAATTCAATTATGCCTGCCAGTGAAAAAACGCCACCAAGGGAATAGCACAGGTTAAATTTTCCGATACCATACAGGGCACCTCACCGGATACTTTATATATCTCGCTACCGGTCAATGCACCAAAATAGGCACCTGTAGCACCCATACCGGCAATGCAACAAATACTATTTAAAACAGACCTATTTAAGACCCTCTCCCCTATTGATTTAAGATCCTTGTCTGTTATAAGCAGCCAGGCTATATCAAAGTTTTTTAAAAATTCCTTCCTGAATTTAATATCGGTAATAATCTCATAGAAGTTCTGACAATAATAATTCACTTGTGACAAAAAGAATCTCAATCTGAACTGAATCACCATATTCATAGAATCGAGCAGTGATAAAACTATCAATATCTGTAAACAGGCGATAATAACCTGCCTTTTTCTGATTTAACTCATAAATTAGAATCGGCTGATTGAAAACAAAGAGATAAACGAGCATATTTATTAAATCAATACTTTGAAAATCTTAACCGGCATTTCTTTTCCCTGTACTTTTAAAAGCATCGGTTCAGAAAATCTAAACGGTCCGGTTGCTTCATTGAAGACTGTCTCGGAAATTATAATTTCTCCACCTTTAGCCACTCCTTCTAATCTTGAGGCAAGATTTACTGAATCGCCAATCACTGTATAATCCAATCTATCCTTTGCTCCGATATTTCCCACGACCGCCTCACCTGTATTTATTCCAATTCCTATTCGAATCGGTCCTTTGTTATCTTTCATTAAACTCTGATTCATCTCTTCTATTGCCTTTTGAATATCTATCGCTGCATTTATTGCCCGATTTGTATCATCAATATGGGCAATCGGTGCCCCGAAGATTGCCATAATACAATCACCAATGAATTTATCAATTGTTCCTTCCCACTTGAAGATTACATCGGTCATCATAGAGAGAACCTGATTGAGCAAAAATACGACCTCTTCCGCTGGGAGTTTCTCGGCAAGGGGTGTAAAGCCACGAATGTCAGCGAAGAGTATCGTCACTTTTTTTCTTACCCCTTTTAACGTCTCAAGATATTTACCGGGGTTCTTAAAAATCTCCTCGGCAACCTGATGAGAAACATAGCGCCGGAATGCATCTTTTATCTGTTCTTTTTCTTTCAAACTTCTTGCCATATTGTTAAATGCCTTGGTGAGGTCACCAATCTCATCGTTTGCTTTTGTCTTTATCGTAACATCAAAATTTCCTTTACTTATCTCGTCTGTTCCCTTTACCAGTTCATTGATCGGGTTTGTCAAATAGTGAGCAAGAAAAAATGCGCCCAAGATACCAATAAATACTCCTAAGATTGCAATGAGAATGAGAAAAACCTGCAGTGCATTTGTGGTCAATTTTACCCTTTCAGTTCCTAAACCTACACTTACCCTGCCAATTTCTTTCTTATCAGCAATGAGAATGGGTAAACTAACTTGATATAGTCCGGGTGGTGGTATGAATTCTTCTTCTTTTTTCCCAATAAATTCAATTCTATTATGTGCCCGGATTGTCCCGCGATTGTCGGTAATATAGGCGTAACCAACGCCTTCGTTTTTTAATGCATCAGTTACCAAAGATGCAAGGTAAAGGTCATCATTTGTAATCAAAGGGTCTTCTGCATTGAGGGCAATGACCCGGGCGAGGATTTCACCCTGCAATTTTATTTCGCTGGTTAGAGATTGACTCACCCGATTCAAAGTGAACCAAAGGATAATCAAGACGATCAAAAGGACCAAAAGTGAAATCAGCAAGCTGAATTTCAGTTTAATTGGAAAACGCATAACAAGATTTTTACTTATTAAGTTCAGTAAGTTTTATACGCGCCCTTTCCAGGTTCTTCTTCACATTTGGATAATTTGGATCTATCTTTAGGACTTTATCCCAGTAATCAATTGCCAGTTCAAAGTTATTCTTGGTATAGGCATCAATTCCCAAGAGATAATATCGGTCTGCATCCTCTTTCTTGCCGCCGGCGGTTTCTCTTTTTATTTTCTCAAGGTATGAGAGTGCCTGAACATTCTTGGGTTCATATTCTAACACCTTCTGGAATTCACTTTCGGCATCGGTATATTTCTGGGCATTAAATAATTCTCTACCTTTGGTTAGATATTCGTTTATCCTTTCGGTTATTTTCTGGTCAATGAAAGTCTTTTGTTTGGAGAGATTCTCCTGATTTGGATATTTTCTGAGCATTTTTTTCACCAGGTCCTGAGCCTTTTTGAAACTTCCTTGATTGATTAGAGTATTTATCTTCCTTAAACTCTCGGTTATTTCATCAATCATCTTTTGATTTGCCTCGGCAATATGATTTCTTATTGTGGCATTTGTGGGTTCCAATTTCAAAGCCTCATTCCAGAATTGAACTGCCTTTAGATAATCCTGGGCATTAAATTTCGCCAAACCTTGTTCAATTAGTTCCTTCACATTCTGGGTTGTCCCTTCTTTTATTTTCTTCTCACATTCAATCTTGAGATTTCTTATATCTGCCCGTGTTGAATCAAGTTCCAGGGCGCGTTGAAAATCATACAATGCCTCAAGGTAATTACCTTTGCTCATTTCTTTCTTCCCATCATTAAAGAAAACCTCAATGCTCGCTACCTTCTTTTCATTCTGGACCCGCTCAATCCAATCCATCGCTACTTTATTATCCGGAAGCCAGATAAGTGACAGGTCAAATGAATTCAATGCCTCTTCCAACTTGCCGAGGTTGTAGTATTCAATACCCTGATTAAGATAGGTCTCACTCATCATCTTTTCTTTGGCAAAGATCTCTTCCGGTTTCTTGACTTTTGGTCTTATTTGGTATGATAAAGTCAAAAAGTGCGTCCAGCCAAAAATCCCACACGGAGCAGAAGCGTAGTCAATTGAAATATTTTCAATTTTTAAACCAATCCCCAGACTTAGTTTTTCGTATGAATTTTCTGCATAGACATCGCTGTTATACCCAATCCTTATTCCAAAAAGATCAAGGGGTCTGTATTCTATTCCCCCATAATAACCCAGGGCATCTCTTAGCGGTTTGAGTAAATCAACCGAAAGAATTAGATTCTTAAATGGTTTAATGCATAAACCAATGCGAGCAGTTAGCGGAAGATTTGTATTTAAAACCTCCATTCCTAAATTTGTAAAACTTAAACCACCGTCAAAATATTCTGTAGTATATTTAAAACCGGTGCTCAAAAAGACCCCGGTTCCGGCGGTGGTTTCTATTCTTGTATTTATTCCGTTAAACCCTAATCCTAAACTCAGGTTATTATCAAATTTTTGTGCATAGACTAAACTTGGATTTAGAAAATAAGCATTATAATAACTATAGTTAAATGGATTCTGTTCGTCACGCATTTCAATTTTATTTGAAAATAATCCCCTAATCCCGAATCCGATGGTCCGATTTTTAGCAAGAGGATAAATTACAGCAATACTCCCTGAATGGGTGTCCATAAACCATCTCCCATAAAAACTTGAAAAATAGGGAAATTCTGAATAAAACCCGCCCGGGTTATAAAAAATACCAAAGGGCTCATCAGCAAGGGCGGTATAGGCACCACCAAGTGCAAATGCCCGACTGCCCACATTCATCCTTAAAAATTCAAGTCCCGAGGAGCTCTGGTTAATAAGTAGGAGCAAAATTATTAGATTCATCTTATGACCCCAAACTTTTTCATCACCGTTGCCTTCTCTTTACCCGCAGTTGCTGTTGCCCGAAAAATATAGATATCGCTGCCCATATTTTCTACCGACATTGTCTCTTCATAAAGTTTGCCTCCATCATAGTCCTTATCAATGAAGGTATGGATTTTACGCCCGGCCAGGGTGAAGATTTCTATCTTTAAATGGGCGTTCTGATTTAAATAAAACATAAATTTTATATAACTTTTTCTGGTTGGGTTAGGGAAGGCAAAACAGGAGTCCCTCGGCAAGAGATTGCCTTTGGTATTTATGTAAATTGTACCCGTAGTGTCGGTAATATTACTGTTCAAATCTTCACCCATTATTCTGAAATGAGCAGGCCCCTTAGCAAAACCACTGATTAATAGCCTGGCTGAATAATTTTGAGTGGAATCTTCTGAGACAAAAAATTGGAGCGAATCATTGAGGCTATCTTTTAACCAGACCATTGGCGTGTCTAATAGAATCTCACTGGAGAGAATGGTAATTATTAGCGTATCACCAATGAAGGCGGTATCACGAGCAGAAATTGTAAATTGAGGCGGTGTGGTATCTAAAGGCGCAGAGATGTAGATACTACTGTCAGTGCTGCCAGAATTACCTTGTAAGTCGGTTCCTCTAATGATAATATGCCCCGGTCCGGACACGAAAAGTAAATCACTTACATATACTCCCCCACCATAAAACAAAGGTGAAATCTGGGTGATTACAAATTGCAGCGAGTCGCCGCCATTATCCTTTAACCAGCCCGTGGGTAAACCACTTAAAGTTTCACTGGCAGTAAAAAATATGATCAGCGTATCATTCAGGAAACAGGTATCCGGGGCAGAAATCACAAACTGTGGTGGGGAATTATCCAGTGAATCAATATAGATTGTGCTATCGGCACTACCCGGATTGTTATGCAGGTCGGTTCCCCGGACAATGAGATGCCCAGAGCCAATTGCCAGACCACTGACATAGACCTTACCCGAATAATTCAAGGGCGCAGTCTCAATTACGGTGAACTGGATTGAATCATTTAGCATATCTCTCAGGTGGGCGATTGGTAGATTTTGCAGTAATTCATCGCTCGTAAAAGTAATAAAAAGGGTATCATTAAGATATGTAGTATCAGGTGCAGATATTACAAAATGGGGCGAGGTTGTATCAGGAACTATGTTTTTGTAGTAAATAATCCTGTATGGAAAGGTATCACCTTCGGTCCAGACCAAATTACAACTGTAAGATGAAGAAGGGTTATCAGAACCTAAAGGAGTGCTGCTGATATTCTCTGCAGGGAGCCAGTTCTGTTGATGGTCTCTGACCTTCCGATAAATTTCCCCGGCTTCGCTGTAATAAAGATAGATATTATTAAAGGAATCTATTGAAACGGTTGGTTTATTTGATCTTGCTGAATTCTGAGTTAGGTTTGAATCCAAACTCCAGCCGAAATTAGGAGTAAATCTCTTATAAAAAATATCAAAATCCCCCGGGGTGGAGTCGGCCCAAAACAGATGGATATTACCAAATGTGTCCACAGCAGCAAATGGTGAAGTTGAATTTCCTGAATTTGTGGTTAGGACAGATTCGGCAAGCCATTGATTTCCATCATAACGACGATACCTGATTTCAAAATTGGTTGGTGTGGTATTGGTATTGTCGCTAAAAAAGAGATAGAGTTGGTTGTGTGATAGAATAAATGGGTCTTTTGAAACACCTCCAGTATTGCTTAAATTTACCGGGGGTGTCCAGTTTCCCTGCAAAAAATTATAACGCCGATAGTAAATTTCCCCGCTCTGCCTTTCCTGCCAGACGAGATGCAGGTCATTATTGGCGGTTACCACAACCGATGGATTTTCGGACGGCTCTGATGTATTTGTCAATCTGATAACTGTATCCCAAACTACACCATCAAATCTTCTATAAACAATTTCAAAGTTTCCATTTATTTCTTCTTCCCAGAAGACAAAAAGATGGTTGTTATAATCTACAACAATTGTTCCATTTAAAGATGGGGCGTCGCGACTATTGCTCAAATCCACAGGCTCCTGCCAGTTAATTCCATCAATTGAACTTGTGTAAAATATCTCCGGTGGAGAAAATGTTGAATAGACCAGATGAATTCTGCCCCAATTGTCAAGGGCAACCTTTCTTCCTTGACTTCGGGCTGTCGCATATGGGATTTTAGTAACCAGCGGCTTTTTTCTTAGATAAAATAGTTTAATGGCTGAATCGGCATTTAAAAAACCGTCAATACAATAGACCTTTGCTTGGTACAAGCCATTTTTTTGTAGAACGCCCAGACTATCAAAACCATCCCAGAATAATGAATCGGGCTTGCCGAGTCCCTCCATTTTAGAACAAATAGTTGTATCATCGCGGACAATCTCCAGTACCCAGAAATAAATTCCGTTAGTGTCTGAGGCATTGATAGTAAATTTAATACTGTCTTCGTTACCATCTCCATCCGGTGAGAAGGAGTCGGGTGCACTAATACTTACTATCGGTCTTGTAGTATCAGTAAAACTATAAACACCGGAAAGATTGCCAAGATATATGGAATGAAGGAAGGGCGATAAATCTATTGTCATGGAGAGGTTTCCGGGGAGATTGGGACTAATGTTGGAAAAACTATCACCACCATTTAGTGAAAAGAAGACCTTACTGTAACCAGAGCCAATAAAGAGATAAATGGGAAGGTTTTTAAAAACCTTTATATCACCTACAGTAAGTTCAGGATAAGAAGTTGGATTCCAACTTGAGCCACCATCGGTTGAACGATAAAGGGTGGGCTGGATTATCTGGGTGGATTTTAGTCCGGCATAAAGTAACCATGGAAAGTAGCCATCAATATTTATCCTGCTAAATGGTTCATTAGGCAAACCACTTGTCAATTGATAAAAATTCTGACCAAAATTGTTGCTCTTAAAAACGCCGCTATTGGTAGCAATATACAAAGTCTCCGATGCATAAGGATGGATATTGACATTATTATAACCTTTGAGTGAATCGGTAATGAACCAGTTCATTCCATTATTGGTGCTTCTAAAAAAGTACTTCTTCGTTGTGGCATAGGCATAATTCGGTTGATTCTTATCAATCTCCATGTCCGATACGATTTCTGCTCCAATGTATGATGCATCCCAGTTCATTCCATTGTCACTGGTATGATGAATTAAAAATAAACCACCAATTAGAATATTTGCGCTATCTTGGGGGTTTATGGAAATTGAAGTAAATAATGGATAAGAGGGTATTGTTCCATACCGGAACCAGGTCTGTGCATTATCTACACTCTTATATAACCCACCAAAACTTACCGCATAGATGGATTGGCTGTTAATTGGATTTACCTCAATATCCCAGATGATATTGGCATCTAAATTTTGATTTCTCTCCTGCCAGGTGATGCCATGGTTTGTAGAATAGAAGAATCCACCGGTTGTGCCCGCAAGAATTGTATCACCGATGATTTCAATCGTATTGACAATCCGATAAATCAAACCATTATTTCGGGGAATAAAATTTGAATCACCAATTGCCCCAATCCAGACTCCATTTGACCAGGTACTGACGAGGATACTATCACCCAACCGGACAAAATCCGAAATTGGTACTTGTAATGATGTGCTATGCCACTGTTGTGTTAAACTATCCCTTCGGTAATAGAGACCACCTTCACAGCCGGTGTAGAGATATTTGCTCAGTAATCCCATAAGAAACCAATCTATTTTCCAAACGAAGGGGTCTGGTGAAGGAACGCTGATCCAGGTAAGCCCTAAATCTGGGCTGGTGTAAACGCCTCTACCGGAAGTCGCCAGATAGATATTTAAGGTATCTTTTGTAAAGGCAACTATCTTAGTTGTATCCCCCGGACTCGGAGTGATAAGATTCCAGTTTACACCACCATCGGTTGAACGATACAGACCATTAGCATCGGTTCCAAGGAAAAAAGTATTATTATTATAACGGAAGATTGCATTTATTGCAATTGTCTCTGGGACCGTAGAGTTACGCGACCAGGTCATACCACCGTCGCTTGTTTGCCAGAGACCACCGTAATCAAGTCCAGCAAATAAACTATTCGGTCCGACTCCGATAAGCGAATTAACGGTTGCGTATTGAATTCCAGCTCTTCTTGGTTGCCAGGCACCTGCTTCAAGTCGGTAAATTCCATTCATCAAAAGTCCAAGATAGATAAACTGCCCATCGGTTGTAATATCACCGATATCCCCCCCATATGGTCCATTTGATGTCCAGATATGGTCGCCCCGGGCAAGAAAATTATGGCTATAATCACGCGGAATAAAATTTAAAATTTCGGGTCGGATCAACAAAAAGATTAAAGGCAGAAATTCAAAGCTCATATTATATTATACCCTTTCTATTATCCTTGTCAATATCACGGGGAAGTCGCTTATATCAAAAGTTGAACCGCAGAATTGAATTTGCCCGACCCGTTTTTTCATTAAAGTCTATGATCACGCCATTGGCAAGGATATTTTCTTTGGCTACTTTAAACCGGCGCGGAATTTGGAGAATGAAATGTTCAATTATTTCATCTTCTTTATCACCGATTACTGAATTTGTCGAGCCGACCATACCAACATCTGTAATATATGCACACTGGCCATCAATTATTTGCTCGTCAGCAGTCTGGACATGGGTGTGGGTTCCGATGATACCAGTAACATATTTATAAAGATAAAAGGCAAGTGCCCTCTTCTCGGCGGTTGCTTCAGCGTGAAAATCAATGAAAATGTTCTTTGTCTCCTTCTGGATTTCTCTTACGAGCCTCTCCCCTATTCTGAACGGGTCTTCAAGAGGTTTCATAAATATCCGACCTTCAAGGTTAATGACTCCCAATTTTACGCCATCTTTTTCATAAATACCATAGCCCCTTCCCGGAACACCGGAAGGATAGTTTGCCGGCCTTAAAATTCGGGGTTCGGTATCAAGGAATCTGTAGACTTCTTTATATTTCCAAACATGATTACCGGTTGAGATACAATTTATGCCTGCATCAAACATTTCGAGGGCAGTCTTTTCGGTGATACCAATTCCGCCCGCAAGATTTTCACCCTGGGCAATAGTGAAAAATATTTTTTCTTTAGTGATTATCTCCGGTAGATTTTCTTTTATTTTTTTCCTTCCAGGTTCACCAATAATGTCACCAATAAATAAAAGTCTCATTTCTTTTTATTCTATTCAATTTTCTTGTTAATGCAATAGATAGAAGTAAATGGTATATTTTATTGTATAGGAATTTGAAAAATTCCTATACAGTGGTAATGAAATTTTTCATTATAGTTAAAAAAAACACAAGATATTCAGGGGAGGATGATATGAAAATGGTCTCCGCACAAAGAGACGGTTAGCTATATAGCGGGGGTTTTCAGGGGGTATCCCCCTGAATATCTTGCAGTTAATCTAATTTCCAATGGTTGTTCACTTTTGCAAAAACTCGAGTTTGTAAATTCGCGTTATACCGAATTACCGATTCCAGTTAAACTCCTCCCGTTGTTGTAGGGAGAAGATAAGCGCTGAATTATCTTTGGTTCATTTCAATATCTGCCGATAGGAAATTTAGAATATAATAAAAACGGTGGAAGATTGTATTATTTAGAGAATCTTTGACAATACCTCAACGAATCTATCCATCTCCTCTTTTGTCCTTTTTTCGGTAACTGCAATCAAAAGACTGTCTTTTTGATTTTTATCAAAGATAGATAAGGGTACGCCGGCAAAGATTTTATGTTCTAATAATCTATCAACAACCTCCTGGGCAGGGATGCTTGTCTTTACTGCAAATTCCTTAAAAAATTCTCTGTTGTATAATGGCTTAATTCCCCGTAATTCTTTTAAACGATTGTACAGATAATGACTTTTTGCCAGGCACAGATTCCCAACATCCACTATTCCCTGCTTACCCAGTGTGCATAAATAAATTAACGAACTCAAGGCACAAAGCGCCTCATTTGTACAGATATTAGAAGTTGCCTTCTCCCTCCTGATGTGTTGCTCACGAGTCTGTAAGGTTAAGACAAAGCCTCGTTTACCTTCAATATCTACCGTTTCACCCACCACCCGACCTGGCATATACCTTACAAATTCCATTTTTGTGGCAAAGATTCCAAGAAGCGGTCCGCCAAACCCCTGGGGAATTCCCATACACTGCCCCTCGCCGACCGCGATATCTGCATTATATTCACCAGGCGGCATAATAATCCCGAGGGAAATCGGGTCAATCACTGCAATAAATAGGGCGCCCCTTTTATGGACCAGTTCAGAGATGTCATGCATCATCTCAAGATTTCCCAGGAAGTTAGGATGCTGAACAGCCACACAACTCGTCTTCTCATCTATCATGCTCTCCAGCACATCAAGGTTCAATATTCCATCTTTTGCCGGGCAGCGCAGGATTTCTATACCATATTCATTGGTATAAGTCGCGACAATCCGCTGATACCAGGGATGGATAAGTTCAGAAATGATTACCCTTTTCCGGCCGTTTATCGCACAAGCCATATGACAGGCCTCAGCAAGGGCAGAACCACCATCATACATTGATGCATTGGAAACTTCCATGCCCGTCAACTCACAGATAGCACTCTGATATTCAAATATCGTTTGCAAAGTTCCCTGCGATACTTCTGCCTGATACGGGGTATAGGCAGTATAAAACTCGCTCCGAGATATGATGTTATCAACGATTGCCGGAATGTAGTGGTCGTAGACCCCGGCACCAAGAAAAGAGATATAATCTTCGGTATTAAGATTATTTTCAGCCAGTGATTTCAGAAATCTTCTTACTTCAATCTCTGAAGATTTCGGGGGCAATCCGATTTCACCCTTATATTGTAGGTCGTTGGGGACAATCTGGTCTATTAATTCCTGAAAGGAATTTACTCCCAGTTTTTTTAAGATTTTTTCTTCATCCTGTGGAGTAAGCGGGATATAATGCATTAGTGTCCTGCGATTAAAGACCTGTATTGGTCGGCGGTTAAAAGTTTTTCATACTCGGATGGGTCGTCAAGTTTTAATTTATAGAGCCAGCCTTCGTTATATGGGTCTTTATTTATGATACTCGGGTCCTTGACAACCTTTTCATTTACCTCAATAACTTCACCGCTCAGTGGAGCATAGAGGTCACTTACCGCCTTGACTGCCTCAATGGTTCCCACCGCCTCATTTGCCTTTATCTTTCGTCCTAACTTAGGTGGGTCCACCATCACAATATCAGAAAGTTCTGATTGGGCATAGTCCGTGATACCGGTTACAGCAATATCACCTTCTACCTTTGCCCATTCATGTTCCTTGGTATATCTTATTCCTTCTATTACCTCTGCCATTTAGCCTCCTTTAAAAATTTAGTTAATTATGCTCACTTGTGTGTTCCTTTCTTATAAAATGGACCCTTTATGATTTCAACTTCAATCGGTTCCTTTGCGAGAACCTTTAATCTATAGCCTGGTTCACTGCTGGATATCGCTACATATCCCATTCCTATTCCCTTTTTTAATGATGGGGAAAATGTCCCGGATGTAACAAATCCAGTTTCTTTTTCTGCATCAAAAATCTTCTGATGGGGTCTGGGAATACCTCTCCCTATTGCCTCAAACCCAACCAATCTTCTCTTTAATCCTTTCTCTTTTATCTTAAGTAGCGCCTCTCTACCGATAAAATCTCCTTTGTCTAATTTTACAATCCAGCCCAAGCCTGCCTCAAGCGGGTTTGTTGTCTGGTCAATATCATTTCCATAAAGGCAGTATCGCATTTCAAACCGGAGTGTATCACGGGCACCGAGGCCGATTGGTTTTATTCCAAACTCTTGTCCTGCTTCAAATATGATGTTCCAGATCCTCTCCGCATCTCTTCTGTTCATATATACCTCAAACCCATCTTCTCCAGTATAGCCGGTTCTTGAAAGCAAGACATTTATCCCCTTGATTTCTGTTTCAACTGCCCAGTAGTATTTCAACTCCGCAAGGTTGAAGTCCAGAATCTTCTGCATTACCATTTCAGATTTTGGTCCCTGTACAGCCAGCTGTCCAATCTCATCGCTCAAGTTTTCAACCCGAACATCAAATTTCTTGTTTTCCAAAATCCAGGTAAAATCCTTCTCCGTATTTGCCGCGTTGACCACAAGTAATATTCGGTCTTTCAAGTTATAGACCAAAAGGTCATCAACAATTCCCCCATCCGGGTAGAGCATAGTGGAATATTGGACCTGATTTAACTGGAGTTTTGATACATCATTGGTGGTGAGATAATTGACAAATTCAGTTCGCCCTGGTCCGGTTATTTCAATCTCGCCCATATGGGAAACATCAAATACACCGACTCCGTTTCGTACTGTTTCATGTTCAGGGATGATACCCTCAAATTGTATGGGCATCAAAAAGTTAGCAAACTCAACGATTTTGGCACCGTTTTTCAGGTGCATATCATAAAAAGGGGTCTTTTTAGCCATCTTTCACTAAAATATATCTATCCTTCTGGCCAGAACCGATTTTCCGCGATAATCCGGGAATAAGATAGGAGCCTTCTTGTTAGACCTTATTCCCGCATCCGCCAGCATCTTTCTGTATCTCCTGAGATGCTCAAGTGTTAGTTTACCAAATTGTGGATTAGACTTCAAATATTGAGCAGTTGAGATTCCGGCTCTCCTTCCAAAG
This sequence comes from Caldifarciminota bacterium, assembly GCA_039802265.1. Lineage (GTDB taxonomy): Bacteria > Hydrothermota > Tepidihabitantia > SM23-42 > JAOAFX01 > JBDRWI01. The sequence continues at coordinate 30,315 of JBDRWI010000011.1, forward strand.
ACGAGACAGTCAAGGGTGGAATTACCCATCAATCTATTCTTTCCATGCACTCCCCCTGATACCTCACCAGCAACCCAAAGACCATCAATATTTGTTCTGCCCCAGGGGTCGGTTTCTACCCCACCATTTTGATAGTGGAGTGTTGGAAATACTAAAACCGGGTCTTTTCTCATATCAATGTCAAATCTTTTAAACATCCGGAACATTCCAGGAAATGACTTCTCAATCGTTCCTGGACCGTTTTTCACATCGATCAATGGTGTATCAAGCCATACACCGCGCATCCCTGTAGGGGTCGTTATACCCTTCTCTCTGATATAACACTCCCGTATAAAACTTGCCGCCTCAACATCCCTTGGTTCAAGGGGAAAGACAAATGCCTCACCTTCAATATTTACCGGCTGGGCTCCCATACCTCTTAACTTTTCAGTTAATAACAACCCAATGATCTGCTGGGGATATGCAGCACCAGTTGGATGGTACTGGACAGTATCTGTATCACGGAGCTTTGCACCGACCCGATAGGCAAGCACAACACCGTCAGCAGTGGCACCATAGTGATTGGTAGTGGGAAAACCACGGATGTGAAGCCTTCCAAACCCACCGGTAGCAAGGATTGTTGCCTTTGCCTGCACAATCTTATATTCACCGGTTTCAAGATTATATAAAATTGCTCCAGTGACCCGGTTGCCATCGGTTAAAAACTCTATCACCGGATAGAATTCAAGGTATGGAATGTTCCGACATCGAAACTCATCTCTCAGTACCCGCAATTCCTCAAGACCGGTATAGTCCCGGCAGGCGTGCATCCGCAATCTTGAACCACCACCAAATGCCTTTTCTACAAAACTACCATCAGGTTCGCGGTCAAGCATTGCACCGAGGTTGCATAGCCATTCCATTACAAACGGTGCGTCGTTAACCAGTGCCTCAACGACCTCCGGTTTATTCGCAAAATGTCCCCCACCAATTGTATCAATATAGTGTAAAACCGGCGAGTCATTTTCTCTATCTGCTGCCTGGGTTCCACCTTCGGCCATCATTGAATTTGAATCACCATGCCTTAGTTTGTTTACCAGCAGAATATTTTCTGCCTTAACTCCATTGTCATTCGCTAGTAATGCCGCGGATGTACCGGCAAGTCCACCCCCGATAATCAAAAGGTCAACGCTATAGTCAGGATCTGATATCTGAAATTCTTCCGGCTCAATCAATGGGTTTGCCTCCAATAAATCAACAACTTCATTCGGTGCTAAATCCCCGGCATTTGGTCCAAATAATATCTGCCTTTTTCCGCCCGGTGCATAATCTGGATGGCATAGCTTCAAGACTTCTTCCCTCTCTGCCATTGTCATTGCCTTGGGCGTATAATCCTTGCGCTGTGGCCGCGTTTTGTTAACCACATCAATAAGTTTTCTCATATATTCCGGATAACCACCGATAAATTTTAATTCCGCCATCGCTCCTCCTATTCCTTCTCTATATCCCGAGAAGTATAGATTTTTCTTAACTCTTCAATTGGCGCACTCATCAATCTTTTAAGTTCAGGTTCAAACTTTCCCTCCTTTATTTCATCCAATCTCTTTCTTAGATGTCGTGGAATCGGTAATTTATACTTACCAAATAACCTTCGTGCCAACTGGGCGTAGTTATACTGGGCAAGCTCAGCCGGACAACGGATTGCACACAATCCGCACTGAATACAATCAAAAGAAATCTCTGCAATCTTTTCTATATCCCCCCTCTTCCCGCAGGCAATATATTCCATTACATCAATATCCTGGGGGCATGCCTTGGTGCAGGAATTACATCCGAGACATTTGAGTATTTCTGGATAGACCTTTAAAAATGCCTCAATACCAGGTTGTAACTGATTTATATCATAATTTGCCCTTTGAGCCGGTGTAAATGGAATCTGGACAAGATACATTCCCTCTTCAGCTCGGGTCTGGCAGGCAAGGGCGGTCTTTAAACGATAGTCGCCTTCAATTCTATAGACAGTTGTACAGGCACCACAGAATCCAGCCCGGCAACCACAGGAGCGGATAAACCGGTAACCTGCAAACTCCATCGCCTGCATTATGGTCAACCCCGCAGGCACTTTATATTTTTTTCCCATAATTGATATACTAATCCAGTGTTTTATATCTCTTTCATCAATCCCAGTAACTACCGATTTATTTGCCTCAGCAATTTCATCCATAATGTTCTTCTTTTCTTCAGTCATTTTTAGACCTCCTTAATTAACAGATGCGTAATGGTTGGGATTGAGATGCTGATTGCGTTAAATAACAATTGGTTAAAAAACAATATCCCAACCTCAATCCTATCCCCAATCTCTGTTCTCAAAACATAAATAGTATATCTAAAAACACCACTCTGTCAACTGTTGACTTTGACTCTGAATTAAATATAATCAGACATGAAAAATTCGAAATTTATCTTTAAATTTCTACTTTCTACTCAATACTCGCTACTCTTTACTTTCTTTCTCTTTGCCCAGGAAGGTACTGAAATAGGTGCGCCGGGTGCACCTGAGCTTGATAAACCTGTAGTTTCTGAAGAGTATATACTGATGCCCGGTGACCAAATATTGATAACCATAACCGGCGCAACGAACTACTCCTATACAACAAATGTTACCTATGAAGGAAAGGTAACTATCAATATGCCCGTTGCCTCCGTGCCGACTGCCCAGGGAGTTTATGTACCACAATATGATGTGGTTGCTTCAATTCCGATCTACGGTCTGGATTTAAAATCTGCCCGTGATTCACTGACAAATGTTTTTTTAAGATACTATAAGAAAATATCTGTTGACATTACGCTATTAGGGATGCGGGCATTTATTGTCTATGTGGCCGGAGAGATAAAAAATCCCGGAATTATCAGGGCATATCCAACCGACCGGGTCTCCGAGGTAATAAAAAGGGCGGGTGGCACTACTTCTATCGGGTCCCGAACCAAGATTCTTCTAAAGAGAAAAAACCAGCCCGATAAGATTGTTAACCTTGAAGAGTTTGAAAATTCGGGAGACCTTTCAGGTAATCCTTTTGTCCAGGACGGTGATTTAATCTATGTTCCCAAGATGGAAAAATCGGTGATTGTTAAAGGTGCAGTATTCGGAAAAAGAGGTTATGAACTGAGGGTGTCGCAACTGACTGCAGCAATGGAAAGGTCAAGCGAAGGTCTGTATGAATTGAAACCCGGAGAGCGGGTCTCGGATTTTATTAGTAAAGCTGGGGGAGTAACCCCCTGGGCAGATTTAAATAGTGCCTATATTCAAAGGGGTGATAAAAAGATTGATATTAATCTTAAAGATGTACTAACAAATGAGAATAGCGAGGCAAATATTGAAATGGAAAGTGGTGATGTTTTGGTAATACCCTCTGTTAATGCTGTTGTCTATGTACAGGGACAGGTAGTGAATCCTGGCTCATTTCCATTCCAACCTAATTTAAAAGCGAGTGATTATATCGGCTTTGCTGGTGGACCACTTGCCGAGGCAAATATGTCGGGTGCCTATGTCCAGCGCGGTAAAAAGAAAATTTCAGTTAAAAGAGACCCAATAATATTAGAAGGGGATAGAATCTTTGTACCACGGCAGGTTTTCAAATTCTGGCAGGATTATGTTGAGATTGGTTCGGTAGCAGCATCCCTTTTGATTTCATATTTAACACTGAGGGCGGCATCAAGATAGTGAATAAGATAAGCAGTAAATTCGAAATTCTAAATTCTAAACAAATTCCAATAACTAAAAACAAAAAACTTCAAATAAATAAGTTGTCTGAGGCATTTGAAATCAAATATTGCTTCAGATTTAGAAATCAGAATTTAGGATTTGACTAAAAAGGAGACCTCATGCAAATGACCTTCCTATTTTTTGTGGCTGGTGAAAATCAAACTACGGGCGTTCAATTTTTTAATGCTGCCCGCTTGAATGTGCTTATTGCATTTATCGTCTATGGAGCATTGCTATTATGGTTTATTTATCACGCACGAAAGGGGCGCGAATTATTTATAAGAAAAATAAGCGGCCTTGAGGCGGTAGAAGAGGCGGTAGGACGGGCAACAGAAATGGGGAAACCTATTCTTTATGTCCCTGGTCTGGCGCCGATAGATGCGATTTCTACAATTGCCTCAATGAATATCCTATCCCAGGTCGCAAAGAAAACCGCTGAATATAATACTACACTCCTTGTTCCAAATCGCGACCCGGTAGTATATACTGTTGCGAGAGAAGTTGTCAAAGAGGCGTATACTGATGCCGGCAGACCTGATGCGTTTAATCCGGATAATGTATATTTTCTGACCCAGGACCAGTTTGGATATACTTCTGCAGTTTGTGGAACAATGGTGCGTGATAAACCCGCCACCAATCTGTTTATTGGTTATTTCTGGGCTGAATCACTGGTCCTTGCCGAAACCGGTGCAACGACCGGTGCCATCCAGATTGCTGGCACTGATTCTATATTCCAGTTGCCATTTTTTATTGTTGCCTGCGATTATACATTGATTGGTGAGGAACTCTATGCAGCGAGTGCCTATCTTTCCCGGGAACCCCTACTTTTGGGTTCATTAAAAGGGCAGGACTGGGGCAAGATGATTATTCTTGGTGTCCTTATTATCAGTTCCCTCCTTGCTCTTTTAGGCTGGGAAAAGGTCGTTTCATTTTTTAACATAGGGTAAAGATAATTTGTCGGTGAGGGTTATAATGCTTGTTCTACCTGATAGCCAATTACTATTTAATCAAACCAGCATCTTAACCTCAACCATTTAACCATCTGTCAGGGGGGGTTATGAAGAAAAAAATACCACTATTCATCTGCATGTTGATGGGTGTAGTAATGATTGCCCAATTTTTCATTGGACACCCATTAAGCCTTCAGGCAAATGAACATATCAATCGCTGGGTGATTGTCGTATCGGCATTTAGTATAATCCTCGGTATAGGAAGTCTCATTGACCATCATACCGACAGGATTAAAAGAAAAAACGAAGGCTGGCCCTTCAGTGTTGTAACCATTTTTAGCCTGGGGGCGATGGCAATAATCGGATTATTCTGGGGTATAAAAAGTGGCACACTCTTTATGACGATATATTCCAACGTAATACTTCCGCTGGGCGCGAGTATGTTCGCAATCCTTGCATTCTATATGGCATCCGCTGCATATCGCGCATTTCGCGCAAGAACTACCGAGGCAACTTTATTGCTGATTGCTGCCTTTGTCGTCATGCTTGGTTTCGTTCCATTTGGCTATTTTATTCATCCCAAACTTTCGGAATTTGCTGAATGGTTACTCAAGGTACCCAATATGGCCGCCAAAAGAGGTATTATGTTTGGTGTTGCACTGGGCATGGTATCAACAGCCTTAAAGATTATTCTGGGTATTGAGCGTTCCTGGCTCGGAGGAGGTAGACAATGACCTTTGCAGAAAGGCTCTCCAAAATTCCAAGACAGATTATATATTTGATTATCGCAGCGGCGATAATCATCCCTCTCATTGTGCCGCTGGGAATGGCAATAAATGTTATGCCCCAGACTCAGAAATTGATTGATTCAATAGAAGAAATTCCTCCAGGCTCAAAGCCAATTTTAATCTCCTGCGACTTTGACCCGCAGTCTATGCCTGAACTCTATCCAATGCTTGAGGCAATTCTAAACCATTGCTTTAATAAAGACCTCAAGGTACTCGTTTTAGCTTTGTGGCCTCAGGGAGCCGGGATGGCGGAAATGGCGCTGGGCGAAATTCCACCAAAATACAACAAGAAATATGGTGAGGATTATGTATTTTTAGGTTATAAAGCTGGTGGAGCGGCGGTTGTTCTTGGCCTTGGTGATAATTTAAAAAATGTCTTCCCTGTGGATTACTACAAAAATCCTGTGGATTCACTGCCTTTGACATCCACAATTCAAAACTATAATGACATCAGTCTCGTGGTGAGTTTTTCGGCTGGTGACCCGGGCTATAGAACCTGGCTCCTATATGGGCAGTCAAAGTTTGGTTTTAAATTAGGAACCGGGGTAACCGCTGTATCCGCTGCTGATACTTATCCTTACCTAAATAGCGGCCAGCTTATTGGTGTTTTCGCCGGAATGAAAGGGGCCGCTGAATATGAAACTGCGTTGTATAAAAAGGGCTACCGGTTAACCAATCGGAACGCAACAAAGGCAATGGATGCTCAATCACTCGGGCATTTCTTTATTATGCTATTTATTATCATCGGAAATATTGGGTTTTTGCTTTTAAGGAGGTCAAAATGAATGTCTCTAACGACATTCTAATCTGGATTTCTGCGTTATTAACACTTTGCATATTTTCCTTTATATTCCGGGACAATCTATTCTATCGGTTTGCAGAACATCTCTTTGTTGGAACTTCTGCCGGATACTTCATCGCCCTATCCTATCACAATGTTGTTTATCCCAATCTTATTGTTCCGCTTTTTAAGGAAGGACATTACATCTATGTTATTCCACTGATTTTAGGAATTCTTTATATTACGCGCTTTATTCCTCAGATATCTTGGTTCGTGCGGATACCAATTGCCTTTATCCTTGGTTGGGGTTCGGGTGTTGGAATACCAGCTGCCCTCCAGACCGATGTGATAAAACAGATTCAGGGGACAATGCTTACAAGGCAAAGTTTTATACGCTGGGATGAAGGATTGTGGGCGGTTATTATTTTAATCGGTGTTATTGCTACTTTAATCTTCTTCTTCTTCTCCCGCGAAAGAAAAGGGGTGATTAAACCGTTAGCCAATCTCGGTATAATATTCATTATGCTTGGATTCGGTGCTTCTTTTGGTTACACAGTAATGGCGAGAATCAGTCTCTTGATCGGCAGATTTCAGTTTCTGCTCGGTCCATGGCTGGGAATAATAAAATAAAGTCTTACTAAATTTACAAATGGGTCTATTGCAGTTTCAGATACTTGTGAACCTGAGGAATTATCCGTACATCCGACAGTCTTTCCATTGCCTTTTTTTGAATCTCCAGCAAATTAGAAATCTTTCTCAAGAAGACCGGCTGAATTACTAAAGGAATACGAGGGTCTACTCTTTCAATTATTGACACAACCTGCTCCAATTCCTTCGGTATTAGGTTTTCATTTATTACTATTTTGACAAAAATTTCTTTTCTGCTCGCCATACGCAGAATTTCTTCGTGTCTTTTCCACATGCCCGGGCGACCTGTTGCCGTGGGAATCTTAAAATCAAGAGCAACAATATCAATATGTTTGGCGACCATTTCAAATGCACCGGGGAGTGTTCCATTAGTTTCTAAATAAGTTATCTTCCCGATTTTTTTTAATTCTTCACATAATTCCAATAAGAATAACGGCTGAAGTAATGGTTCTCCTCCCGTTAAAGAAACAATATTTTCGTTAATCTTATCCAGAATAAAATTTACCTCTACCGGATTATTGAATTTCTGTTTAGCATAAATAAACGGACCCTCAAATTTTTGACATTCAGGTACATCACAGTAATTGCATGAAAGATTACAACCCAAAAACCGGACAAAGGTCATTCGCTGACCAACTCGGATTCCCTCGCCCTGAATAGAATCAAAAATTTCTCTGATATAACCAGACATAAGATGTCACTGCTATTGCCCAGTTAAATCCGAAATGCTAATTTTTAAATACTGAACATTAGCTAAACCTCAATTACTGAAATTGAAGGGATATTTTAAAAATTTAATTTTGGACTGCACATTTGGAATTTTCCAGAGTCTCATTGAACCCACCGCACCTTGCATCTAACAGTGTTTATCTTTTCTATCTCCTTTATATAGCGGTCCATTATCAGATTTGCAAATTCATAAGGCTCAATATCATAATCTTTTAGACCTTTAGTCTTTACCGGCGTGTTCGTTGAGCTTATATTTATTCCAAAATGAATCAGCGAGGAAAGTGGAGAAACAGTGGCGACAGAAATTGACAGTTTGGCATCGTCTTCATACAAATCTGAGTTGACCCTCTTTACTAAAAGTTTGCCTTTTATTTCATTTATTGCGTCACGCACGATGGTAGCAAGCAGCAACTGGCGCAGAATGATTTTTTCTATATCGGTATCATAGTGCTCAACTATGAAATGAAGCATATACTCAGAATAGATTGCCCGGCCCGCCTTTAGGTCTTCTATGTCAACCATTTCCTTTAACTTTACATCACAGGGACCGCAGAAGGCAATTATTGAATCACCCACGATACCAAATGTAGTATAGGCAAAGTTGCTACGTAACTGTTCCCCGGTGTAAGCAATTTCATCCTTTATGAGACGATATCTCATTTATTTCCCTCCCTGTTTTCAATATGTAATCTTTTTCTCAGGTATGGAACCAAACCACCTGATGCAACTATCTCAAGGATAAATTCGGGTGGCGGAATGATTTTTATTTCCTCATTTGTTCTCATATTTTTAATTATACCTTTTTTTAAATCAATTTCAAGAGTGTCGTTATGATCAATCTTATTTGTGATACCAGGCGCTATAAGAACTAATAATCCAAGATTGATTGCATTGCGATAAAATATTCGGGCAAATGATTCCGCAACAACAGCACTGATGCCAAAATACTTTAAACAGGTTGCAGCCTGTTCTCGTGATGAACCACAACCAAAATTCTTCCCGGCAACAATTATATCGCCTTCTTTTGCTGTTTTTAAAAAATCGGGATAGGCAAGTTCAAAACAATGTTTCGCCATCTCCTGGCGGTCAGTGGTTATTGAGAGATAACGACCGGGATAGATGTCGTCGGTATTTACATTGTCTCCAAATTTATATACCCTGCCGATTATCATAGCGGTGGGGTTATCTCTCCATTAATTGCCGAAATTGCCGCAGTCGCCGGCGAGACAAGATATATGAATGATTCCGGACTTCCCATTCTTCCTTTAAAATTTCGGTTGGTGGTGGACAAGCAAACTTCCCCGGCCGCAAGTAAGCCTTGATGGGCACCAAGGCAGGGCCCACAACCCGGGTTTAATACCAAGGCACCAGATTTTAAAAATATTTCTATATAACCAGCCCTGACTGCTTCAAGATAGACATTGCGCGAGGCAGGAATAATCAAGAGTCTGACATCAGGATGAATCTTTTTTCCATCTAATAATTCGGCCGCAGTCTTCAAGTCTTCAAGCCTTCCATTTGTGCAGGAGCCAATAAGAACCTGATGGATTTTTAAACCCGCCATTTCCCTCACCGGCTTTACATTATCAACCGAGTGGGGACAGGCAATCTGCGGTTCCAAATCACTTACATCAAATTCAAAATTCTGAATGTACTTCGCATCTTCGTCTGGTAATACAACTTCAAATTTTTTATTTGTATACTTTTCAACAAATTGAATAGTCTTCTCATCGGGTAAGACAAAGGCATTTTTTGCGCCCATCTCCATTGAAAGATTTGTCAGAACCATTCTTGAAGCAATGGACATTTCCCTTATCGTAGGTCCACAGAATTCAACCGATTTATAATCAGCACCATCAGCCTTCAACTGACCGATGATGTGAAGAATCAAATCTTTTGCTGAAACATATTTACGAAATTTACCCTTAATTGTTATTTTTATTGACTCCGGTACCTTTAGCCACAACTCCCCTGTTGCCCACACACCCGCCATCTCGGTTGCACCAATTCCTGTTGCAAATGTGCCGAAGGCACCATGAGTAGTAGTATGGGAATCGGTTCCAACAAGTACTTCACCAGGACGACAGTGCCCGAATTCCGGCAAAATCTGATGACAGATACCCTCTTTTAAGTCATAAAAATATTTTATCCCCTGTTCTTTTACAAATTCCCTTATTCGCTTATGGGTTGTCGCAGTCTTCTCTGACTCCGCCGGTATTCTATGGTCAAATAGAATAACAATCTTTTCCGGGTCCCAGACCTTTTCCACACCAATCTCTCTAAAAGACTTTAATACTACATCTGCATTTTCGTGGGACATTGCCACATCAACCTTTGCCATCACAATCTCATTGGGTATGACTTTTTTCTTACCCGAAGCCCTTGCCAATATCTTTTCAGCAATAGTTGCCATCAGTGAATAATATTTAGGCTGGGGTTAGGAGGCTGGGTTTTTTATTTTTATTCAAGCTTCTCAACCCTAACCCATTAACCATCTTTTTTAGGTATTTAGGCATTTTGGATTTTTAGGTATTTTTAACCAGGTCCCTTTCCCACGGCCCATCATACTCTACTTCCTGTTCACACATCCGTCGCATTGGTCTTTCTCGGGTCATCTCTTCGTAAGTATGGGCAATAAGCCCGACACAACGACCGAGTAAAAAGAATGCCTTTCCCAATCGCCAGTCAAACTCCATATCTGATATTATCGCGGCAATTGCGCCATCCACATTCACAGGTAATGGTTTGGATTTCGCAAATTCCATTTCTATCGCCCTGGTCAATTTTATGTGGTCCCGGGTTATCTTCAAATCATCAGCAAGCTCAAAAAGCCGCTTTGTCCTCGGGTCCTTGGTGTGGATTCTGTGTCCAAATCCCGGCATATATTTACCTTCCTCTTTTAATTTTTTCAATAAATTTTGTGCGGTTGTTTCATAATCCCAGGCATTTTCCTGCATCCTTTTTACCCATTCCTGCATTATCCTTGCCGCCTCTTCAATTGCACCTCCATGCACATCACCAATTGCTAAAATTCCAGCCGCAACTGCGGTAGGAAGGGGTACACCTGCAGAGGCAACAATCCTTGATGCATGGGTTGAGGGTGGTGTAGTCCCGTGGTCAATAGAGGAAGTAATTATTGCATCAATCATCCTTGCCTCTTTTTCATCAGGCAGGCGGTTCTTTATCAACAGAAAGAAGACCGAGGCAAAAGGGATATTTCCAATCAAGTCTTCCTGACGATAGCCCTTTGTTACTATGTGATTGGGTTCTATTTTTGTTATTCCGCTCTTCCACATCTAACCTCCTCGGATATATCAAATCCCTCTCCCACAGGGGGAGAGGGCAAGGGTGAGGGGGCTATTAAGCCTTACCCTGTTAAAATTATTTTTCTTTTTTCGCGCTACCATAAGTCTTTCATCTAAATTGCCATTTATTTTGCCTTAAATTGCCCCTTATTGTTCTCTATCGCCTTTTTTACAAGAACAGGTATTTCACTCAATGTCTCAGCAATCAGTGCTCCATTATTCTTTAATGCCTCAATCTTACTCTGGGCAGTTCCCATATTACCTTCAATTATTGCACCGGCATGGCCTAATCTCTTGCCCTGAGGCGCAGATTTCCCGGTGATATAGGCAATGACGGGCTTCTTCATTTGTTTAATATATGGTGCGGCGAGCTCTTCATATACCCCGCCGATCTCACCTGCCATAACCACTGCATCGGTTTCTGGGTCCTGTTCAAAGAGCCTTAAAATATCTTCAAAATTTGAACCCAAAATCGGGTCTCCACCGAGTCCCACCGAGGTTGACTCACCAAGTCCGGCCAGATTCAAAGAATTCGCAATATAATATGTCACTGCACCACTACGGGCAACCGTGCCAATCCTGCCGGGCTGGAATGCAATCTTTGGAAGCATACCAACCAGACATTTTCCTGGTGAGATTACTCCCGGTGTATTTCCCCCTATTACCACAACCCCTTTTTCCTTTGCCTTTTCCCGGACATAGAGCATATCATGAATTGGTATTCTTTCGGTAATTACCACA
>JBDRWI010000012.1:0-41355 GCA_039802265.1 Caldifarciminota bacterium
GTATTGGCGGGTTTGGGGAGAATCACCTGCCCGCTCTGTGCCCAGCCAATGGCGCATAAAAGAACCAGGGAAAGAAAAAACTTAACCATAACTCCTCCTCTGCTAAATATTATAACTAATTTATAGCTTTTGTCAAGGGGACGATTTCATACCCTATTCAATCGCTTGACACTGCCTCTCTTCTGGCTATAATTGGCGTGCTGGCGGATGCCAAGGGAAGTGCTGTGAAAATCAGCCGCAGTCGCCGCTACTGTGAAGCCGGTGGATAGTTCCACCATGACCATGTTCAAAAAATATTGACCATGGTCATATCCTGATAAATAAAGCCACTGTCTTTAGAGACGGGAAGGCGTCAGGATGGACAAGCCAGGAGACCTATCCTCCAGCAAAAAAGGAATCCTTCGGACGAAAGGAGGTGCCTTATGATTCCTCTGATCTTCTTATTTTCTCCGCTTTTCCTATTTGGAGAACAAATCTATTATGAGTTGGATACTATTTATGTGACGGCCTCGCGTTATAAAATCGACATTTTCCATACACCGTTCGGCGTAGAAATTCTGCCTGAAGGGGAGACATCGCTTACTGAGCGATTGTTAAAGATTTCCGGTATCTCCATCCTTGATTACGGTAATCTCACCACAATCGCAGTAAAAGGACCCAATAATAAATCTACCACGGTCGCACTGAACGATATTCCTCTTAATTCTTCCCAATCCGGAGACTTTGATATCTCCCTTATTCCTTCTTATTTCATTGGAGAAGGATACATTACTAATACGAGCCTCGCTGGTCTGCAACTATCCGGGAATCTCGGGAATACTGCTTCATTTTATACAAAAGATAAAGAGGAAGGCATAATCATAAAAAAGGGGAGCTTCGGGAGGTTCGGTGCTGGTGGAATCTTGAGCCTTTTTTCAACTACTGGAGGATTTTATCTGGAAGATAATAAAAATAGATACCCATTTAGGGATGAATTTAATAATCTCCACTATCGCGAAAATGCTCAATACCGCCACTGGGCGGGTTATTTGACATCAAATGCACCGGCTAAAATCAATCTCTTCTGGACATTGCGTAATGCAGATATCCCGGAAAAGTTAGGAAGTGTAGCAGGATTGCCCCATAAAGATGAAGGTCTGTTAGCAGGTTCATTTTTTTATGACACAAGGGCATTAAGAATTGGGAGTTATGGAAATTTTTATTGTTTGGATTATAAAGATACCATCTTTGGTAATGACCGGCATAAGAGCTTGAGTGGTGGGTTGGATTTTTCTTTTAAATCAGAAAATAGAGAATTGGGATTTTTTTTGAAAAAGGAGTCAGCATCATCGACAAAAATTGGCGAACATTCAAGAATTAATGCCGGGATAGACTTCTCGCAACGACTGAAAGTCAAATTCTTCTCTTCTCTGCCTTCGGTAAAGATAGCCGTTACAAACGAAAGACTTTTTAGTTTCAGCATCTTTTTGCCTTTTTTATATTTTTTAAGAGAAAATCTTGGTACCTACCACAATCTTGCATTTGGTTATAGATATCCTACGCTGAATGAACTCTATTGGCCTGAAGATAATTTTTCTGAAGGTAATCCCGATTTGAAAAATGAGACTGAAATTACAGTGGAAACCGGCGTGCGTTATGTCTCATCTTACTTTCTTAAGTTGGGGGCGTTTCTTAAATTCGGAGAGGATATAATAATCTGGATGCCCGGTAATGATGGAAAGTGGCGGCCCTACAATTCTCCAAAATTCCGCGCCTGGGGTCTGGATTGGAGCAGTTCTCTGGAATCTCCATTAAACATCTCATTTGGTTATAGCCTATTCTCTGGTCAGATAGATGGCTCCGTAATACCCTATCGACCCGAGCACAACATTAATCTAAATATAGAAAAATTGGGATTCTTTAGTGAAGTTTTATTCCTGCTAAAGAGACCAGCCAATCCCTCGGGTCTTTCATTCCTAAAGGATGTTTATTTTATCAATTTCGGCTACCATTTTACCCGAAAAATTGCAAATTTATCCTGGGCAATTGACAGCCGAATCAAAAATATCCTTGATAAAAACTACCAATTTGTTGAAGGATATCCCCAGCCAGGGAGACACTATGAAATTACCCTGAAGATAAATTGGTGAAAGGAGAAAAGATGAATAGATACTACATTATTTTATCTGCCATCCTTTACATCCTGGGATGCGCCCATAAAGAAGCGGGGAAGGGCGATGTATATCTCCTTCTCCAGAATGCAAAAGGGGTTGCTATATATGACCCTAATGAAGATAGTCTATATACCGGCGTCATTACCACCGGTACCACCCCCAATTACCTCCTCTTCGCTGATGAATATGGTTATATCGTCAACTCCGGATTTGGAGGAACGCCGAGCATTCAAGTCTTTAGTGTTAAAAATAACGAATTGGCCTCCACCTATCCGCTGCCCCAAGGGTCAAACCCTTATGCAGTGGCACTTTTAGAAAAGGATATGTATATAACCTCCTATATCTTCAATAGGGTCTACATCCTCAATGAATATGGAACAATTACTGATTCCCTGAATGTGGGTCGCTCACCAGAAGGGATAATAAGTGACAGTAGTAAAATCTATGTAGCATGTGCAAATGTTTCTTATGATACCGCTGGATATCCAGTATATGGTGATGCCTATCTCTATGTGATTGAGGGGAAAAGTGTAAAAGATAGTATAAGGGTTGGCAAGAATGCCCAGTGGGTACAGCGAGATGGAGATAATATTATTGTGCTTTCCACCGGTGATTACGGAATGACCCAGACGGGCAGGTTATACATCATTCAGGATGAACAATTGAAGGACTCTGTTGATATTGGAGGCTCACCTGGATACTTTGTAGTTAAAAACAGCAAGGCATATATTGTGGGCTGGTCTGACTCGCTAAAGATTGTAGATTTAAAAAACAAACAGGGCATTAAGATTGCACTCGATACCTTGGGCGGATTTATGAGTTGTGACATTGACGAAGATGGAAGGGTCTTCGTTGTCCAGGGAGATTGGACAGGTCAGAATAATAATCTCATCATCATCGAAAATAATGTCATAATCAAGCGAATCCCCTTAGGGAATGCAACTGGTGCAGGTTTCGTAAGAGTAAAGGACTGATTTAAAAATCCCTGGCTGGGTAGTATAATTATGATGCCTTCTTTAGTTGTTCATTATCCGAAAGGACGCCTTTCTTCGTAATTGACAAAAGTTTCATACAGAGTATAATACCCCGTGGAAATCTTGAAGAAAAATATCTCCTTTCAATTACCGGCAATTTCACTACTTATGGATTTACGAATAAAGAATGTTATTAAGATATGCATAATTGGTTGAGCAAGGATAAATCAGTTGAGGCAAAGGATATTACAATCAGGGGGAAAAAAATTCCCAAAATTATTGTTCAAATTCTTAGGAATCGTGGATATGATACACCAGAAAAGATCGAAGAATTCTTTGCCCCTTCATTAAGAAATCTACCCGACCCATTTCTCTTATCCGATATGGAAAAGGCGGTTAATAGAATTGCCCAGGCAAAAAAACGAAGGGAAAAAGTCCTTATCCATGGCGATTATGATACCGATGGTATTACTGGAGTTGCCCTGCTGTATAGAAATCTGAGGGACTTGGGTATTGATGTAGAACACTACATACCCCATCGCCTGATTGAGGGATATGGTGTATCGCGTAGTGGCATTGATTATGCAGTTAGTAAAAATTGCCAGTTAATGATAACGGTTGATTGTGGCATTTCCGCATTTGATGAAATCGCATATGCGAATTCAAAAAATCTTGATATAATTGTCTGTGACCACCACAAACCAAAGGAAGTCTTGCCACCGGCCCTTGCCGTACTCAATCCCAAGGTTTCCTCAGCCTACCCATTCAAGGACCTGGCCGGAGTTGGTGTGGCATTTAAATTTATGCAGGGACTGTGGCGGCACCTTAGACTTCCCGAAGATGAACTCTATGAAGATTTAGACCTCGTTGCCCTGGGAAGTGTCGTGGATGTGGCACCTTTAACCGATGAAAATCGTTGTCTGGTAAAGTATGGGTTAAAGAAGATAGTAAATAGTAAAAAGGCAGGGTTTAAGGCATTACTTGAAGAAACCGGATTAAAAAAAGAGATCACTGCCTATCACCTTGGTTTTATAATTGGACCAAGGGTGAATGCCTGTGGTCGGTTGCGTGATGCCCAGGAGGCACTTGAGCTATTCCTAACCGAAGATCCAGAGCGGGCAGCTGAGCTCGCCCGAAATCTGAGTGCCGATAATCAAAATCGCCAGAATATTGAGGAGATGATATTGGAACAAGCACGCCAGGCAATTGAAAGAGAGGGATTAAAGGAACACCGGGTAATTGTCATAGGTAGTGAAGAATGGCATGAAGGGGTGGTAGGACTTGTTGCATCCAAGATTGCTGAGGAATATGCCCGGGCAGCAATTGTCCTCTGTCTGAAAACAGATACCGCCAAAGGCTCTGCCCGTTCAGTGCCGGGATTTGATATCACCGAGGCACTTACCAACTGTCATAACCTTTTGATTAAATATGGTGGCCACAAACAGGCCGCCGGACTTGAATTAAAAAAAGAAAACCTTTTGCCACTACGGGAATGTATCAATCAATACGCCCAGAGATTTGATTCCAACATCTTTTTAAAGAAACATTATTACGATTTAAAACTTGACCTGAAGGAACTCACCCCGGATGTAGTATATTTTTTGAAATTCTTTGAACCAACCGGAAATGAAAATCCGCAACCTGTCTTCTTGGGCAAGGATTTTGAGGTCGTCGGTGAACCACGGGTAGTCGGTGAAGACCATCTGAAATTTGGGGTGCGGAAAGATGGCTTTTCATTTCAGTGTATTGCCTATGGCCGCGCCAGCGACATCCTCAACCTTATTCCGGGTAAGACCAGAATAGATTGTCTTTACACAGTCTCGGAGGATTCATTCATTGGAAAAAGAAAAGTTGTATTAAAGATAAAAGAGTTGAGAAGGTGTGGCAGTTAATAACCGAAGATAATCTCAAATATTTCCAGTTGCAATACGGAAATTACCTGCTTATTTATTCTACCAAATACAGTGAGGAAAAATTCCTAAAAAAATTTAATCCGGTATTTCTAAAACAGATCCATTCAGATATTATCGTGGATATTGACCGTCCAGCAGAGATGATCGGCGATGGTCTAATGACAAGGACCGACCGACCCATCGGCATTAAGGTGGCAGATTGCCTGCCGGTATACCTCTTTGACGGTGAAAAGATTTGTATTTTGCATTGTGGCTGGCGCTCGCTCTTTAGGGGAATCTTAAAGAATGTGCTGCAAATCTTCAAAGACTATAAATACGCCCTCGGTTCAGCAATTGGACCCTGCTGTTATGAAATCAAAGATGATGTTGCCGATATATTCAATAAAAAATTTTCCGGTTCATTAATCTATAAAGATAAAAAAATCTTTCTGGACCTGAAAAAGGCAGTTATCAAAATTTTGGGCAATGAAAATCTTATTGGCAATTTAGACTATTGCACCAAGTGCCACCCCGAATACTTCTATTCCTACCGGGGTGGGGATGTAAACAAAAGGAATTACGCGGTCATTCTCCAATTACATCCAGGCAATCTTTTCGTCAAGGGCATAGAATCGATCCGCAAGTTCAATTAAATCGTAGGCGGTGTTTTTAGGAAAGGAATAGACCTCTACCCTTTTCCCCTTTGACTTGATATATGCCGCCAAAGGAACAAAGTCTCCATCTCCAGAGGCAAGAACAACTGTATCAATTTTATCCAAGAGATTTAAGATATCGAGGGCAATGCCCATATCCCAGTTTGCCTTTGCTGAGCCATCACTCCGATAGCGGGGTTCTTTTGTTTTAACTTCAAAACCGATTTTCTCAAGAACGGTAATGAATGCAGTTATGTCCCTTTCAGGTGATTTTACTACATAGGCAACTGCCTTTACAAGATGCCGATTCTGCCCCACGACCAATGAAAGCAATTTTTCGTAACTGACTTTGCCATTAAAGCATTCCCGGGCTGAGTGATAGAGATTTTCAGCATCAACAAAGATAGCTATACGTTCAACCACCGATTTTTTCGGTTCTTCCTTTACTGGTATCTTTGTGTCTAAAATCTGTTTTTTTACCTCCTCAATGAATGATTGTTTTAAATCGGTAAGATACCTTTCTTCATACGCCATCAATTCACCAATAATCTTTTTTAATTCAGAAATCTGATTAAAGATACTCATTTCTAACTTCTCGGGAAGATTTAAGAGCGCCTCTTCTTTCTTGCTAATCTTTTCAGCATGATACAATATCTTTTCAATTCCTTTCTGCAAATGTCTGATTTCTACTTTCTCCTCAGGGGGTTGCTTTTGCTCGGATAGCTTCATAAATTCCCGTGCCAGGTTTTCTTTCTCTTCCTTCAATTCATTATATGCCCTGTTTAATTTCTTATTTTCCTCTTGCAACTTCATAATTGTTTCGTTTAATTTCTTTTTTATCTCATCTTTTTCCCTGAGCATTGCAAGGAGTTGTTCATTCTCTTTTTTAACCTTTTCAAGGTCTATTTCTTCCCGCTTTTGAGCTGATAAGAATTTTTTAAGAAACCAGTTACCCTCATCCAAAACCTCGTTACGATCGTCCAAAAGGAGGGCGAAGAGGACGAGATGACCGGTTTTAAAGTCCATACCCTTTTCCAACTCCTCTTTTAGGGATCTCTTTATTTCAGCCGGGCTGAGGGTAGCAAACCTTTCCTGATATCGGGCAACCTTCTTTTTTAAAATCTTTATTACTTCTTTACCCATCTCCGGGTCCTCGTAAAACTCATCTACAAAGGCTAGTGCAATTTCAAAATCAGGGATGGAAGAGATTCTTCTTCCAGGAAAGGTAAGTCCCAAAGAAGAAGATAATTTTAATAATTCATTACGGTTAAAGACAAATGGTATTAGCAAGGCGAACTCTTCAGGGGTCAAGATTTCAGTTATCCTTATCCATAAATCTTGCAATGACGCCATAGATAATCATATAAAATAAAGTGGTTATGTCAATCGTTGACTTATCAATAAATTTTGATAAAATTTCCTGTGCGCCATTTTAGTTTAATCCTGATGTTTTTCGGGGCTCCAATTTTCCTCTTTGCCCGAAACTGGACGGTCCTTGTCTATATGGCTGCAGATAACAGTCTCAGTACCTGGGCCGATTCAGATCTGGTTGAAATGGAGAAGATTGGTTCTGACGATAACCTGGCAATAGTTGTCCAGGTTGATAAACCACAGACCGGGGCACGCCGGCTTTATGTCGCATTCAATCAACTGCAAAACCTCGGTGAGCTCGGCATTATTGATATGTGTGATTGGAAAACCTTGTATAATTTTCTTGAGTGGGGAATGTCAAATTTTCCTGCCCAACACTACCTTGTTTTTTTATGGGATCACGCTACTGGCTGGACACTTTTAGATGGACGCTCTTTTGGCAGTGATTGGTCAAGCGGCAACCAGATGGGTGTAGCCGATGGCGAATTGCAGAAGGCATTCCGAAGCCTTTATAATGCTACGGGTAAGAAAGTGGATATCCTTGCCTTTGATGCCTGTCTTATGCAGCAGATTGAGGTTGCCTGTGAAATAAAGGACTACGCAAAGATTCAGGTAGCACCACAGACTGTATGGCCTCTACTCGGCTTTCCCTATACCCAGATATTCTCCGTTATACATGAGCATCCGGGCATCAACGAAACCGAACTTGCTGGAAAGATAGTAGATGTCTGCAAAAATTATTATTACGAAATCCAGCCGATGGCGATATCGGCAATAAATCTTCAGAAACTGGATAAATTCAAAGAAAAGATGGTTGGTGCCCTTGGTAAAATTATGGTCAATGCCCCAGAATCAGGTATTAAAAATTTGCGAGAAATTGTCCAGACAATTTCTCTGATCAATTCCTCACCCCAGCCAACCGATGATTATGTTGACCTTGGTGATTTCTTGCGACTATTAAATGAATATCTTGCATATAGCGAAACTGAAGAACTTTTCAATCAATATAAGGAAATCATCATTGCCCATGGCTACCGGGGAGAAGAATTTAGCAAGACCACCGGTCTTACGACCTGGTTTCCCGACCAATATATTGAGTTCAAACAATTGCTTGAACTCTACCTTCAACTTGACTATAGCGTGTTTAAATGGGCAAATTTCTTGAACTGGTTCTATGATACTGATGATATTCGACCCACTGATGTTTATCTAACTGCTGGTGAGGTCGGTTCACAAAATGACTTTAGATTATTCTGGACCGCTTCCTTTGATCTCGCTCCTATTTTCTATAATATCATTGAATTTAATGATACAACAGAAATATTCTACGACCCCTGTGAGGATTCGGCAAACTGGATTCTGGGTGGATTTACCATAAATAATAACGTGGCCCATTCTGGTAATTCTTCGCTCTTTTCTGATGACCACAGCTATCTTAACAATTATGCCCAAACCAAAGGGAATATCCAACTTGCCGATTACGGAATCTTAGATTTATATCTCAATTATCTTACTGAAGACATGGTTGATTCCTTTGTTATAGAATATGGTGATAAGCGAGAAGTTTACTATGGCAATTCTAAGGACTGGATAAATTGCCGTATTTTACTCCCGCCCGGTGACTACCCTTTAAAATTCCTGTATCGGACAAACGCCAGTGTAAATTGTGGTGGTGTATATCTTGATGATGTCAGGGTATACAGACTTTTGAATTCAAAATTCACCCGCAAAGGGATTACTGATACCACAATTTTAATCTATAACAAATTAAAAGGGAATTACCGCTTTGCCACATTTGCAACTGATTCTTATGGAAATAGTGGTAATCTTTCCAATCTGGTAACAGTCTCTGTTAATGATTACGCTGTACCCTATTGTAATCCAAATCCCTTTATTACCGACTGTGAAATAATCCTCGATTATCCTGATACACTCAAACCGGTTGTTTATATCTATTCAATTTCGGGGCGTCTGATAAAAAAATTCACTTATGCAGAATTCCAATCCAGCAAAAGAATTCACTGGAATGGAATTGATGAGAAAAATCAACCGGTCGGGTCCGGACTTTATTTTGTTTTCATCAAAGACCGTTCTTTTAATAAAATAGGAAAGATTGTGAGGCAAAGATGAGAAATCCCGTGATCATTGCCGATGGTGGGGCAGGAGGAATAAACTTTCCAGCGCGCCGCACCTGGGGATTAAAGAAGGCGGTTAGTATTGGTTATGAAATACTGAAAAATGGAGGTTCAAGCCTGGAGGCAGTTGAGCGAGCAATAATGGTCCTTGAAGATACTACAATATTCAATGCCGGGACCGGTTCGGTATTGGGACTAACCGGCGAGATTGAAATGGATGCAGCAATAATGACATCAACCGGTGAATTTGGGGCAGTAGCGGCAATTAGGAATGTCCGCTATCCAATCCAGGTTGCCCGTCTGGTAATGGAAAAGACTGACCATCTATTATTGTGTGGTGATGGTGCAACGCGTTTTGCCAGATTAAATGGTATAAAATACTACAACCCCAAAACAAAAGAGAAGGAAAGGATGTGGTTGCGAGCAAAAAAGAGATTGCAGAGTGATTACTTTTCAAAACTGAAGGAACTGGCGCCGCTTTATGAGACGGTTGGGGTTGTCGCAATGGATAAAAATGGACTAATCGTTGCCGGAACCTCAACCGGTGGGATCTCTCTGCATCTACCGGGTCGGGTTGGTGACACACCAATTATTGGTGCGGGGACTTACGCCAATAAGGACGGAGGAGTAAGTGCTACCGGACACGGTGAGGCAATAATGAGGACACTTCTTGCCTATAAAACCGTTACACTGCTGGCACGGTATCCCGCGCGGATTGCCGCAAGAAAGGCGATTGAATATGCTACAAGAAATCACTGTCGGGCTGGGCTGATTGGTATTGATAAAAAGGGAGAGATTCTCTGTGTCAATAATACCCAGGCAATGTCCTGGTGCTATCTAAAAAATGGTAATTTGAAAACATTCAGATAGCTCCCTATTTTATCCGGCGCTCAGGCTTCACCGATGGCTTTATCTCCCCATTATTTGCCCTTCCTATCCCCACCGGCAGGTCTTTAAATTGGATGATAATAAATCCTTTCTGCCCATTTTGAATTCTGATGCTTTCTCCGCTCAAAAATTTCTTCAATTCCCATTCACGGATCTCATGGAAATTCTTCTTGGCATCCTTACCAAACAACTGAATGAAATCGTTATCGGGCTTAAACTCGTCATCGTAAATCCAGCCTGCTTCCAGTCCCTTTCTTATATTAGGAAGTTCAAGGAAAGTATAGGCCTCGGCGGTTGAAATAAAGTAGGTTTTATTTCTTTGAAATAGTGCATAATTTAAGAATTTCTCCCTGGGAATTGCAAACTGCTGGACCATATTCTCAATTATCCGGTTGTTGAACTCTATCTTACCATAGAATCCGGGGCGGTCTTTTGGGATTCCCTTCTTTGTTATCTTCGCAATAAAGAAGGGCGCGGTATCATTATCCTGCGGCAGAATTCGGGCACAGAGCTTTACCCGCGTATCAAAACTTTCATTCTCCCATTTTGTAACTCCGGGTCTGAATTTGAAGTGGGGAATTGTAATGGGTAAAATCTCCGCCTCAGGAAATTTTCTTAATAGATAATCAACCACACCCTCATTCTCTTCCGGGGCAATTGTGCAGGTGGAATAGACCATAATACCACCGCATTTAAGTGACTTAAATCCAGAAACGAGCAAACCCTTTTGAATGTGGGCCATCTTTTGAATATTCTTTAATCCCCAGTGGTAAAGGACTGCCTTTGACTTTCTTATCGTCCCCTCGCCTGAACAGGGGGCATCGAGCAGGATGCGGTCAAAGTATTCAGGCAGGATATTACCAATCCTTTCTCCGGGTATTGAAATGATCACTTCATTCAATAGTCCACACCGCTTGACATTATAGACCAGCCCCCTGATTCTTTTTCCGTTTACTTCATTTGCCACTAAGAGACCGGTATTATTCATCATCTGTCCGAGCTGGGTTGTCTTTGAACCCGGGGCAGCACAGAGGTCAAGAATCACCTCATTCGGTTTTGGATCAAGGACAATTGCCGGAATCATTGATGCAGCCTCCTGGACATATATCATCCCCAGTTGATGCGTGTAGTGATTACCCAGGGGAAACCTTTCAGGAATTGAAAAACCATCGGCATAGAAAATCAAAGGCCGGGGATTGAATTCCTTAAGAAAATTTAAAACCTTTTCTTTACTACATTTTATCGTATTAATACGGAATGTAAGGACGGGCGGTTTACTCAGGACTGCCAGAAATTCCTTGAAGTCGTCAATGATACGAGTATACCTTGAATATAATTGTTCAATATTCATATCCGATTATATAAATTAACACCGCTCAGTCAAGATAGTCATTGAGAATAATTTTCCACTTTCTGAAACTTAAATTCCCAGTACTATACCCCTTTAACCCTCATCATTTCACAAACTAATTTTAACCAAATTTTTCAAATTCAGCCCCAGACTATTGACATTGAAAGAAATTTATGTAAAATAATAATTGTGAAGACCGCAATTAAGTTATTAAAAGTTTTTTTGGCAAAGGATGGAATAAAGGTAAAAAATATCGTCATCTGTGTTAATGATATTCCCGTATTAGCCTCAAGCAAGAATCGTTATCTTGTTGGGTTGTGCAGTAAGGCAGGAATGTACTACAAAAACTATTACATTATCCGAAGAAAAAATAAAGTGTTAATATTTGAAACTACGCCCAAGTATTTTACAAGGTTGTCAGGATTAATAAAGAAATCCAGCCATTCAATCTGGCCCTTAATAGATTTATTTGAAGAAAACTATTATAATAAAAAGATTTTAGGAATCATCCAGAAGATAAAAACCACCCAGGATGTCAACCGGATATTTGATGACATCTTAAATGCAATCTGCAGATTGATTCGTGTTAGCCTCGGGGCAGTTGCAGTATATGACAAGGCAACAAATACAATTGGTGCAATGGAACCCGGGTATAATGTTTCACCGGAAGAGATAAAATTTTTCAGGTTTGAACTGGTAAAGAAATCCGCAGCATACCAGGCACTCAGAAAGAGAACTACTTACTATACAAATAACGCAATTGATGACCCCTATTTTATTAAAAAATTTGTTGAACATTACAATGCCCAAAAGATTGCCTGTACACCCTTGTTCGCTGATGGAGAACTCTTCGGCTTTATCTATCTGGTTAGAAAGGACACACTGCCACCATTTTCAAAGGGTGAAATTGAAACACTTGATTATATTGCCGAGCATATCGGCTGGCTCTTAAAGACCATAAAGGCAGCCGATGATTTGAAAAAGCATACCAGGGCATTATTGAACTTAGAGAGTGCCAGCAGGGCCATTACCAGTTCTATAGAACTTACTGATATATTCAACCTCATTGTCCGGGTCTGTCAGGAACTACTTGATGCCGATGGTGCATCCTTAATGACACTTGATAAGGAACGGAATGGCTATTCAATCAGGTCCGCAGTAGGGATAAGCAAGAATTACATTATGAAACAATTTCTCAAGCGTCAGGACTATTTATCATATTTGAGAAAATATGGTTCTGGAGTGAGTATTTTAAAAAAACCGGCCGAAGAATGTATCGGTGACCGCAATTTAATTATAAAAGAAAAAATCGCAGCAATCACCTCGGTTCCCTTGATAAGAGAGAAAGAAGTAATTGGGATTATAAATATCTACTTCAGGAAGCCAAAACATTTTACCGCCGAAGATAATGAAATTCTTAAATTATTTGCCCTGGAATCGGTGATTGCCATACATAATGCTGAATTATATCAAGGTGTCGTTAAGACTACCCAGGATATAATAAAGATGCTCGGTCAACTGGAGGCCGAGAAAGACATATATACGACAAATCATTCTGATGATGTAGCAAAACTGGCTGTTGAAATTGGCCGACGCCTTAACCTATCGGTAAGTGAGTTGGAGAAGATAAAAATTGCCGGGATACTCCATGACATTGGTAAGATTGCATTAGACCGCTGCCTCCTGCAGAAAAAAGAAAAATTAACCGATAATGACTGGGAAGAGTTAAGAAGACATCCAATAATCGGTAAAAGGATTATTGAGCAGGTGAATTCCCTAAAAGAAGTTGATACATATGTATACTATCACCACGAGAGATTTGATGGAAAAGGCTATCCACTCGGTCTACAAGGAGAAAAAATCCCGCTCGGTGCGCGCATCCTGGCAATCGCTGATGCAGTGGCGGCAATGTTATCAGATAGACCCTATCGCCAGGCGATGTCTCTACAGGAGGTAATTCAGGAATTGCTCAAGGAAAAGGGAAGACAATTTGACCCTAAACTTGTTGACATTACAATAGCGATTCTTAAATCACAGAATATATTTTGAATCCAAAATAG
Organism: Caldifarciminota bacterium; assembly: GCA_039802265.1. Taxonomy (GTDB): domain Bacteria; phylum Hydrothermota; class Tepidihabitantia; order SM23-42; family JAOAFX01; genus JBDRWI01. The sequence continues at coordinate 13,478 of JBDRWI010000012.1, forward strand.
GCATATTATCTAAAGGTCAGGCCTAACCCAAGGTCGTGGGTATTGTAGTGGGTTAAGAGATTATAGTCATAATGGAGATAGAATATTCCCAACCTTAGAGTGAAACCCAATATTGCGCGATAATTATTCTGGGCGGTTATTTCTACATCTACCTTATCCTTCACCTTAATTCGGTCACCCGGGCCACCTGCAGGATCCGGTATTTCGTATTCAAAGTCATATTTAAAGTAAACCTTGGTTCCTTCAAGACCAAAGCCGATCATCGGCTCAAAGGCAATTAAGTTTTTGGAAATGACCAGTTGAAGATTCCAGGTCTGGCTGCTGACAATCGTATAATCAAGTGAATCCTGGATAGCAAAATATTGAAGTGCAAAACCAAGGCCAATGTCTACCGGTAATGGAACGCTCTTCATAAAGGGAAGTCCATTAATGTGCTGTTTTATTCCATATCCCAGAAAGCTTACTCTTGAACCCTTGAATGTAAATGGCAGATATCTTAACATTAACTCAGACCCCATAAATAGTCCAAGATTTAGATGGGGCAATGCCAGTGGTACACCCGAGAGATTGAATCCCCCGGGTATAAATGGTGGAATGCCGACTGCATTTCCTGAGACCGGAACAGTGGTTTCATTTTTGGGTCCAAAGATTGTGCTGATACTATCAATCTTTAAAGAATTATATACTAAAGAATCATTCGCAAGAGAACAGACCAGAACTGTACCATCAAAGTAGCGGGCAAATTCCGGAACCTGGATATACATAACCCTTACGCCGAGGTCAAAACCCAGTGTCTTATGACTACGCGCGGATGTGAAAAGACCGGTGGAGACACCTGTACCAAAGGAGGTAATCAATGGTTGAGAATAACCTTCAAGGAGCCTCTCACCCACACTTTTTATCCTTTCCGCCAGCGGTAGATATTCTTCTTGGGCAAAAAGGAATGTTATTGTTATAAACCCGACCAGATATTTGGTTATCTTCATAATTTTAAGTTTATATAAAATATCCTCCTTGTCAATATTCGCTTTTAAGTGTTGACAACAGTAATTTTTCAGGTATAATATAACATTATTATGGATAGCTATCTAATATTGTTGACCCTCTGTGTAGTTTTTCTACAACCCAATGATGCAGTTGAAGTTGAGATCTGGCACCAACCTAATTTGAGTGGGAAATATTTTGTTGATGGTGATACCAATCTGAATATTCCCCTTTTGGGAAAACTCTCGCTAAGGGGAATTGATACCGATTCGCTGGAAAGGTTTCTTGCTGCTGAATTCCATAAATATTATGGGGATATCTTTTTGACCATCACCTTTTATTATCGGGTCAGCATATTTGGTGAAGTAAAACTACCGGGTAGTTATTATCTAAAGCACAAAGATAACCTAACTAATCTCCTTGCCCAGGCAGGCGGACCGACCGAAGCGGGGGATTTAAGAAAGATACGCATTCTGAATCTTGGAAAAGAGAGGATTGTCAATTTTGAAAGGATTTTAAAGAAGGGAAAAGAAATTGAAGAATTGAATGTAAACCCGGGGGATGTAGTAATTGTACCAAGGAGATTTATGCCGGCATTACAGGAATGGTCAGTTATCTTTACCATTGGTACATTGCTTTTACAATTATATTCAGCGATGAAATGAAAAGAGAAACAAACTTTCAGGATTATCTTGATGTAATAATAAAAAGGCGTTGGTTAATTATCGCCTGTGCCATTGTAACCACCTTAGGAGCGCTGCTGGGTAGCCTGCGGTCGCCCAAAATCTACCAGGCACAGGTGAAATTCAAACTGGACCTTTCGCAGACCAAGCCTACTTTCTTTAGCGAATTTTATACACCCCAGCGCATTGACCCGGTAGAAAGCGAATTGGAGATAATCCGGAGCCGGGCAATCGCCCGTTCCGTAGTTAAAAAACTGGGATTAAATCTGATACTGAAAGACAATAAGAGAACGCTCTTCGATTCTGTGCAGGTCTCAGAAAATGCCCGAACCGGGAGATATTTTTTAAAAATGGAGAACGGAGAGTTCATTCTTTCAACGAATGGTGGAGAAATAGTTGGAAGGGGAAGTGTCGGAAAATTGTTTGATAATGGAGAAATTAAATTCCTCTTAAAACAGCATCCAAGAGAAAACCTTGAGTTCACAATCGTTCCCCTGGAAAGAGCAACGGATGATTTGCTTGCTTATATCTCTGCGAATCAGATAAGAAATACCGATCTGGTGCTTTTAAAGGTAAAATACTTCCTTCCTGAACTCGCTGCACTGATAGCCAATACCATTGCCCAGGAGTATATAAAATATTCCCTGGAGACCATTCGGGAATCAGCCCGTGGTTCCAAAGAGTTTATCGAAAGCCAAATAGCAATCTTTGGTCTTGAACTGGACAGTGCCGAAGAGAAACTCCGGCATTTCAAGCAAACCTCCGGGGTCTTTCTTCTCAGTGAAACGGCCGAGGGGATAATTTCGTCACTCGCCCATTTTGAAACCGAGAAAGAAAAGGCGGTGGTTGAATTGCATGAAGCAGAAACGAGCATAAAAAAACTTGAGGCCGAATTATCCCGTGATGAGGCAAGTTATGGTGCCTACAAAAGAATGGCTTCCTTTCCTACAATTTCCAATAGTCCCCTAATCCTGAATTTAAAAGAACAATTAAAAAACCTTGAATTGCAAAGACAGGAGTATCTGCTTGATGAAACTAAATCAAGAGAATTGAAAAATGTTGAAGAAAAGATCGAAGAGATTAAAGAGGAGATAAATAAGGTAACCAGGCAGATTGCCCTTGCGGGTCCTTCAATTGATGACCCGATTTTCCAGTCAATTATAACCAGTATAATGAATAACGAAACAAAGGCATTTGCCCTCCAGAGTCGAATTGAGGCGCTGAATCAAATTATTAATCGCTATAATTTGCGGCTGAAACAATTGCCGGAGGCAGAGGTCAACCTTGCCCAGCTTGAACGCCAAAAGAAGGCAAACGAAGAAATCTATACAATGCTTTTAAGTAAACTTGAGGAGTCCAAGATTGCAGAAGCAATGCAGATAAGTGATGCAAAGATCATTGACTATGCCATTACACCCGATTTTCCAGTTGAACCGAGGGTAAGGCAGACCACGGTCTTCGGTTTACTACTGGGTTTACTTATCGGTGTTGTTGGTGCATTTTTGTTGGATTATTTAGATACCTCGATCAAGGATGTCAAAGAGATAGAAGAGATTACCGGCATTTCTGTTCTGGCCACAATTCCGAAGATGCAGGATAATCGGACAGAACAAATTCCCGTACTTATAGATTCCAATTCTGAAGCCAGCGAGTCTTACCGGATTTTAAGAACCAACCTCCTCTTTGCGGCAGCAGCCAAACCATTAAAATCTTTACTCGTCACCTCTACCGCCCCCCAGGAGGGCAAGACAACAACCATCATCAACCTGGGCATTATCTTCACCCAGACCGGTTCAAATGTATTGATCTTGGACTGTGATTTTCGTAGACCAATGCTACATCGTTATTTTAAAAACCTGGTGCAGAATAACAACCACGGTTTGTCAGATGTTCTGGTAAATCGCATTAAATTAAAAGATGCAATAATCACCTGTCCCAAGACAAATCTCAAATTTATAACCAGCGGTACAATCCCCTCCAATCCTGCTGAATTACTCGGCTCACCAAGAATGGAAAATCTATTAAATGAATTGAGAGAAGATTTTGATATATTGCTCATCGACGCCCCACCGGCATTAGGACTGGCTGATGCCCGTGTGTTGGGTAAACTATGCGATGGCATATTGATTGTTATCCGTTCGGGAAAGACTAACCGGGATGCAGTTATAGAGATTAAAGAAGAACTACAAAGGGCAGGCGAAAAGATTGTTGGCTATGTCCTCAATGGAATTGACATTACCCATCGCTACCATCGCCATCGTTATTACTATTATCATCATCCCACTTCATAAGTTGAATGCTTCAGTCAAATATCAGATCTTTTAAAAAATCCGTTTTGAAGGGATTTTTTTTATTTGTCTTCGTTATTCTACCGGTCTTCTATCTGGGTAGAAAGTCTTTTCAATTATTCAAGGCATATCTTGAGGAGAGGAATTTGAAAAAGGAAATTTTGATATTAACTGCCGAAAATGAAGCAATGCGAAAACGTATTGAAGAATATAGAAAGGGTAAGACAATGGAGGCAAAGGCACGCGATGATTTAGGAATGATTAAGAAAGGGGAAAGGATTTATATAATAAAGAAATGATCTACGAGGTAGAAATCACTCCTTTCTGGAGAGTTCTCGCTCAATCGGAAAAAAATGACTACCCGCTTGGCGCAGTTGTCCTATTATTGATTGATGAAGGCTCTGATGTCGGTACAATAGTTGCTGTCAGTAACAGTGAAGAACCAACATCAAACCGAATATTGAGATTGATAACCAATGAGGATAAACAGAAATTAGATGAAATAAAAGAGTATGAGGACTTCAGTTTTATTGAAATCAAAAATGCGATTAGTGAGTTCAATTTGGAGATGAAGGTTGTCTATGCCCACTGCCAGTTTGATGAAGAACGCGTTATCTTCTATTTTACCTCGGAACGAAAGATAAAATTTCGCAAGCTCCATCGCTATATCTCCCAGCGTCTAAACAAGCGGGTTGTAATCAAACAGATTGGAGTCCGGGACTATACCCGCACTTTGGGTGGCATCGGCCCCTGTGGCCGAAATTTGTGTTGTGCTACATTCTTAAGAGACCTAAAATCAATATCACTGAGGATGGCACGGGAGCAGAAAATTTTTGTCTCACCAAGTAAACTATCAGGGGTGTGTGGTAAACTATTGTGTTGTTTGAATTTTGAGGAAGATTTTTATGCCGATTTTAAGGAAAAGTTATTAAAGATAAATAACGGATAATTGGAGTGTCAAAAAAGAACAGCAAGAACTGTCTGGACCACCTCCTTCAAATAGTGCGGACCCTGCGGGAGAAATGCCCATGGGATCGAAAACAGACCCTAAATTCATTGAAAAATAACCTGATTGAAGAAACCTATGAAGTGGTCACTGCCATAGAGAATAACGACCAACAGGGTATTGCTGAAGAAATCGGAGATCTTTTATTTCTGAGTCTGTTTCTGTCCTTAATCTTTGAAGAAAAGAGCGGAGTTCCGATTCACGAATTGGTTCTTCAAACAGTGGCAAAATATAAAGAGAAACATCCTCATGTCTTTAAAGAAAAGACCTTTAAAAATTCCGATGAGATAGTAAAGTTCTGGCATAGTAAAAAAAAGGATTTATTCAAGGGTATCCCCTATGCCCTACCCGCCTTAATTGCCGCAAGGGTCATCCAGGAGAGGGCGAGCAAATTCGGTTTTGATTGGCCCGATGAAAAGGGTCCTTTTAAAAAGATAGATGAAGAACTACGCGAGTTGAAAAAGAGCGCTTCTAAGAGACAAAAAGTTAATGAACTGGGCGACCTGCTATTCTCCTGCGTTAACCTTGCCCGACACCTCGGAGTTGACCCGGAAGAGGCGCTACGGAAGGCAAATAAAAAGTTTGTAAAAAGGTTTAGGGTGATTCAAAAAATCATAATAAAAGAGCAGAGAAATCTCAATCTTGAAGAAATGGACCGAATCTGGAACAGAATTAAAAAATCAAAATTTTAGGTAATAATTGAGATAATCCAAAAAATCATCATAACGATATTCTTTTTCCTCGGCAATCTCCAATAACCTATTAGCCAGAAAATAACCTTCTTTTATCTCATTGGTATGTTCGTCTATCTGTCCCTTATTTTTTAACAAAAAATTTAAAAAGAACCAGGCAATCATCACCTCGAATCTTTCTTTATTAAACCAGCGTTTCTTTTCATATTCATGGACCATTAAAAATTCCTGTACTTCTTTATCCTGAAAGGTTTTAACTAGACTTTCTTCATCCTTTTTGAATGAAGTGGGAAGATTATTTAATATGTCAATAAAAACGGGTTCCAGAATTTCCGGAACCTGATTTTTCAAACTTTCTAAATCAATGGCGGTGAGAAGCAGCAGGGTCTTCTTTTTGATAATGTTGTCTTTCTGGATACCGAATTTTTCCAATGTCTGTTGAAGGATCACTTCCTTTAATCCCAATCCTGCCTCCAAAATTTTCATTCCCTTCAGTGCATAATCTATGTCCTTCACTCCCTGACCATTCAAGAATCTTTTTAATCTGCTATATTCCTTTTTCTCCCGGTCGTAGACTTCCTTGATTTCAGTAAAGACCCGATATTTGTAGGCACCCAGTTCTAAATATAATCCCTTCTCTGCCAGTTCGCCGCTTGCATATAAAAATTGGAGTCTATTCTGAGTATCACCGAATATATAATACAAATCTTTTTGTTCCTTTAAATCAAGCCCTTCAATAAGCTTTTTTCTTATAAGACTGCCCCCCCTTCTAATCGGTGCTGATAAATTAATCCATCCCCGGGTATGTTGATAGCGATTGTTATACACGACAAGGACGCGCTCCTTACCAAAACGATTTGAATAAGCAAATACATTATCATTAATCCGCCCTTGTTCATCATAAAAATTGTAAAGAAGAAAATTTTCTACACCGCTGAAGAGATACCTCTTTTTCAGCAATGGAAAAATTTCCTTCTGGTGCCGTTTTATCAGGTATTCGTCGGGCATTTCCTCCCAGTAAGACCTTCTGTACTCCATACCGTATTTCTCTTTAAAGCCTTCTATCTGTCCGTGAGCAAACATACACAATCCGGGCATTGTAGCAAGGAGCACACAAACACCAAAATACTTGTCATCTTTGCCAAACTGATCAACTGCAGTGAGTTCGTCGGGATTACTCATAAAATTAACAAAGCGCCGCAGGATTTCTGGATTGAATTCAAGAATATTCTTCAACACCTGATGGTATTCTCTATTATGCTCCATCTTCAACATATTCATAAAAGCACTGTTATACACGCGATGCATACCCAAATTGCGCACAAAGTATCCCTCCATCAACCAGAACGCCTCAGCAAGGAGCAAGGTATCGGGTGTCTCGCGGGCTATCCTCTCTACCACCTCGCGCCAGAACTCCTTGGGAAACAACCTGTTAAATTCATTGCGACTCATACTCCATTGAGTTCTTGAAGGTATATCACCTCCTTTCCCGGGCTCAGGAAACCACAATCGCTGATAATGTCTTTTGGTAAGGGTCATTGCAGCATCAAGTCTGATGATCGGGCTTTTTCTGGCAACTTCAATAATCTTTTTTATAACTGCCTCCCGAACCTCAGGAATGAGAAAATTCAACTGGGCTGTATCATTCCAGGGTGTGCTGGTGCCGTCGTTGCCGTGATAGATATATCTTATCCGACCGCTCTTTCTATCTACAAGTTTAAATACTACCGCTGCATCAGTGCGAGTGTAGTAACCATCCTCAATGTAAATCTCTATCTCCGGGTCGTCGGAGAGGTTTGGACCGTTGAACTTATAGTTAAAAAATGGAAGAGTGTCGGTTTGAATAAACCACTCGGGATGTTCTTTTATCCATAAAGAATCTATGGCAGTATGATTTGGGACAATGTCAACAGCAATCCTGATGTTTCGTTTTATTGCCCGTTCTTTGAGATTATTAAACGCCGCCTCCCCACCCAGGTCGCTGGCAACAACATAATCATATATTGAATAGGCTGAGGCAATTGCCTCGGGGTTACCGCAGAGTTTCTTTATTTTTGCCGATGCTTGGCTGCGCTCCCATATTCCAATAAGCCATAGGGCATTAAATCCCCAGTCGCTCAGCAGGTCAAGTTCCTCATCGGGAATCTGGTCAAGCCTTGTTATCTGCCTTTGATACTTTCTACTCAGTTGATAAAGCCAGACATAGGTGTGTTTGGCAATCATCACGATATTGGGCATCCATTTTGTATCGGGGGTGAATCGTTCTTCATCAATGTGCAGTTCCAGATTTGCCGCATTATCGGGGGTAAATTCTAAAATCAATGTCGGTCCTGGTCCGCCGGGGCGCTCCTTTTCCTCTTCTCTTATAAAATCAAGGGCAATTAAGAATCTTTCAGTCAGTTTGTCACTAAATTGTGGGGAAATTAACAAATGCCAGTGTTGTTTAATATATTGCAATTGTCCGGCAAGAGAAAAGGGTGACGCCCTCATCGGCGACTTCAAGAGTTCGATAAGTGTCTGGTTATAGGGTCCGAATGGGGGCTGTTTTCTAAAGAATTCCTCAAGCAATTCAATGATTGCATTGTAGTGTGTCTTCTCTTTTAAACCGGTGTCATCAAACAATTCCCGGAATGGGTTGAATGCCGGATTTTCATTGGCTAAAAATACCAAAATCATTTCCTTCAGGGTGATGGTTTTATTTACAACTTTCTCCAGATATTCCTCGGCTGATTCATTTTCCAGATAGACCGGAAGGGGTGGAAAAAAATTTATAAAAGTCTTTAATGTCTCTTCAACCTCCTTTGCCCCAAGTTTCTTTTTCAATTCATCAATCGCCATCTCAAAGACATCCGGCTTTTTCTCAGATTGATACTTCTCTATAACTAAGTGTAGTATTTCATCAATTAAGCCCATTGCATTCAGCTGAGAAGGTTTGAGATAGGGTAGTTTCTTTTCTCTGCGTTGGCGGTTTAACTTATCGGTAAATGACTTTACCGAAACCAGATCAACGAAGACAACATTACCGCTTAACTGATAAAGACTTCGGTCAAAATTATATCGGTCTCGGACTTCTTTCAGAATATGGAATTCAAACATAAAAAAATAGATGCTGGAGCTTTACGGCATTTGACTATTTATTACACTATTTATCTTCCCCCTTTGTGGATTTTGCAATCTGGGCTTCAAGCTCCTGAATCCGCTCTACAAGTTTCTCTTTCTCTCTTTCCTTTTCTTTCTGGGCGATGCGCGTCAGCATTGCAAAGGCGATTGCCATCAGGATTATTGCCCAGAACGGAGTAAACCATTCAAATATATTGTAAATATTAAATAAAAGCGCCAGCACCCCCAAAATAAAGAGAATAAGTGCCCATATCGCCATCATACCCCCTATGATAATAATATTATAATTACCTATCCTTCAATGTCAAGACGATTTAAACCTGACTCCTTTACCCCCTCAAGGGCAGGCTATGTTCATTATTTCGGTTATTTAGAACTTATTAAGTATAAAAAATTAGAGCTTGGTTAGAATTTAAAACATTTCGTTGACAGAATTGCAACAATCCGTATACTATATTATGCTCGGTCAAAAGAAAATATTAATTTTATTTTTCTTACTCTTTTCAATTTTATATTTCTTTTTCTATCCCCTGACAATTGGAATTGTTGATGAAACTGCCTATCTAAGTACCGCTTATACCCTTCAGAAAGGGAGTATCTATTATGAACAGGCTGGGATAACATCGGTTCCGGCAATGATTGAAGCAAAAGGTCATCTCGTCTCAAGATATCCGCCCGGGAATAGTATTTTATTACTGCCGTTTACCACAATCAACTGGCGTTTTTCCTTCTTAAGGGGATACCTCTTAATGGGATTGGGCTATCTACTGGTTATCCTACTCTTATCCCACTTTCGCCTGTCTGTTTTCTACTCATTATTATTCCTTTTCCACCCTTCTTTTATCTTGTATTCGCGGACAATAATGAGCGATTTACCGGGTTGTATCTTCATTCTCCTCGCACTATATCTATTTATAAAAAATAAACCCTGCTTTGCGGGGTTGATTTTTGGATTGGGAATCGCCATTCGCTATCCGCTACTGCTCATTCCCGGCGCCCTCGGTCTGGTTTTGATACTACAAAATCGTATCAAAGAGTTTTTAAAGGTAGCAATTGGGACAATAATCGGCATTCTCCCTCTTCTCTTCTATCATCTCTTACTCTTTAATTCACCCCTGGATCCAATAAAGGCAAGTGCGGTTGGTTTTTCAATAAAGAATTTCCCCAACATGTTCCTAAACATCTCTGTGAGTTTAAATCTCCTCTATCCATTTCTTTTGATTATACCATTCTTCGCTAAATTGAAAGAAAAATGGATTTTTATCACCCCGGCGATTTTTTTTGTAGTATTTTTCTCTTTTTATTATTTCCGTGATACCGGCCAGAACTTCTGGGAGGCACTCGTTCTTCAACAGCGTTTTATGTTGCCGGTTATTCCTTTTTTGCTTATCCCGTATACCGAAATGCTCCAAAATCAGAAAATAATCAATAAACTCGGAACCATCTTTATACCCCTTTTATTCTTTTCGAGCGTTGTAATCAGTTATGCCCACCAGCGCTTCCTTAAAGAAGAGATATCTTACCAGAAAAAACTTTATACCTTTGCCAAGGATGCGGATTTAATTATCTGTAATAAGGATGTCTTTGAACTGATCAACCCGTATATTAAACCCTTGAGGTGGGTGCCCTTTGAAATAGAGGGCAGATTGGTTTTTCCAAAGGAATATAAAGATTCCGATAGAAATATTTTGTTTATCTGTCTTGCGCGACAGATTCGAATAAGGACATTGTTTGAGGAATTTTTGTGCCAATTTCCGGAGGCAAAGGAGATATACAGGGAAACACATCCGTTCTATTTTTCCTTCTACCAGCTATTCAAGTGATGTTCCGTGAATCTCTTGTGGCCTCTCTTTCCTGTAATGAATTTAGCACAATAGGTAAGTTTTTTCCAGAATGCTGAAACCAAAGGTTAGAAATCGAATTTATCAGGACGAAAACAAAGGAATTTATTGTGGCTCTTCTCCAAAAATTTGGGGGAGGGATAAAAAGCTTGAAACCTAAAATTTTAAGGAACCCCTCACCCCTGCCCTCTCCCCGCTAAAACGGGGAGGGGATAAAGGTGAAAGGGTCCATATTGGTTTTGAGTTATACACCTGTACCGGAAAACAGTGAAAGAATCAGGATGTTGATTTAGTCTTTTTGGAAAAATAGCCCTATTAAACTTTTTATTTTTCAAGCCTTTTTAACAACTTGAACAGATAAAGAAGTTTTTAGCAAAAATCCCCAACTAAATTGGAGATGACCCTTTATTGTTTAAGATTAAAAATGTGATAGGAACTCAAAGAAATTTGATAATGATAATCGCCTCATCTAATTGCCTCGGTCCAGTTATTAATTTCGGTTATAGTTTCAATTGGCATTACCGGAAGAGCCTGACCGTTATATCGGGCATAGAAATTTAACTGATGGATAAATTCTGCGTATCCCTTATCCACTTCAATCAGTCTGGGTTTAAAGAAATCAGGGGCAATGACCTCGGGTCTTGGATATTCAACGATTGTAATCTCTTCATCCCTTGGTATTCCTGATTTCTCTTTGGCGAGCATTATTGCGGTCTCAAGTCCACCAAGTGTATCAACAAGTCCAATCTCTTTAGCACGAATACCTGACCAGACCCTGCCCTGGGCAATCTCTTCTATCTCTTCCGTTTTCATCTTCCTGCCTTCTGCTACCTTGGTGATAAAATCTTTATAGAGGGTTTTCATCTGATGCTCCATCTTCTTCCTTTCCTCTTCGGTCAAGTTTCTATCCGGTATTTGCCCTAAGAATGGGAAATTAAACCCGAAACCGATATCTGCGTGCTCACCTGCCTTTACAAAATCGGTGGAGACGCCTAATTTCTCCTTGAACTCCTTGTTATAGATCCAGACACCGATAACGCCGATCGAGCCGGTTATCGTCCCCGGTGCCGAAACGATTTCATTACCATACATAGAAAGCCAGTATCCACCGGAGCCAGCAACAAGTCCCTGACTCACAATTACCGGTTTCTTCTTACTACATTTCTTTAATGCCTCAGCGACAATATCTGACGCAAGGGCGCTACCGCCGGGTGAATCAACACGAAAGACCACCGCCTTAATATCTTTTCTTTCGGTCACTTCTTCAATGTCCCTAACCAGACTCCGTGCCTTGATTCCTGTATCCATTGCGCATTCGCCAAGGGCATAGATAATCGCGACCTTCGGCCTTTCACCCCAGTGGTCATCCCTGGGCAATTGGTAATAGACAAGTGCCGGTGGAGAGACAAAGGTCTTTTTCCTGCCCTCAATTGATGCTACGACATCCTTTATCTCTGTCCAGCGGCCGATTGTATCAACAAGCCCCCGCGCCAGTGCTTCTTTAGGTAGAAATATTACCTCTTGATTCACCAGTTGATCAAACTCTTCGGGTTTGAGATTTCTTCCGGCACAGATATCAGACTTGAGTGTATTATAAAGGTCATCCACAATTACCTGCCATTGTTCTCTATCCGCCTCTGACATATTTTCTCTTGATAAAACTTCAGCCGCGGATTTATACTTAAAGAAACGCCACTCATCAACGCCGATACCCAATTTATCAAGGGCCCCCTTGAGATACATTCTACCATGGAGCAGACCCGGTAAGAAAATACTGCCGGCCGGGTCAAGGACAATTTTGTCCGCTATCGACGCCAGATGATAGCCGAAGATCTCTACTTCATCAATATAAATTACTACATTTTTGCCCGTAGATTTAAAATCCTTCAGTTTTTCTCTCAATTCCCAGACCATTTCCCAGTTTGCCAACATCCCTGATGTATTGATTGCAATACCACTGATAGTGGGGTCATCCTTGGCAATGTCAATGATTTTAATAAGTGATAGAAGGGTATTTTTCCTATCAAACAAGAGATGGCGTCGGTACTCGATCGGGCCATTTAAGTCAAGTTCAAGATATCGTTTCTTCCTCTGGATTAAAGGTTGGAATATATTACGGTCATAGGCACCCAGTCTAACCCCATAGGTATTGAAACTATGGTTATGTTGTGAATCAAAATGTAATTGGCTGATTGTCCCGAGTCTACCAAAGCTGATATTAAATCCAATGGTGAAACTGCGGTCATTAAAGTATCGGGCGGTAAATCTTATCCCTGAAAGGGGCTCAAGCACAATACCCATACTGTAGGGGCTGCTTTTTAGTGCTGTGCCCTTCTTTATTGCATAATCACCGAAGAGGGTAAACTTTTCATTCCCCAACGGTCTAAAGCCAAAATCTATATACCCTTCACGATCACCGCCCGAGGTCGCAAATGAACCTACAATCCCTGCCGAGAAAAACTTAACCGGACGATTCAAAAATCCAATCTTCAAAATATTCGGTTGCCTTAGGATATTGGTATCACTTGTTGCCCATTCATATCCAATCCCAAAACCCTGCCTCCGATTACCCAGTGCCAGCGCGAGGTTATAGCAGGTAAACGAGCCGACGGACTTTTTTTGATTTCTCAGAGAAAACCCCAAATAGGGCAAACCCGTAAATAGACCCCAGTCATTAAACTCATTCCAGTTGCCCCTTTGGTCAGACCAGTAAAATGCCATATCAAAATTATGGAGGTAAGTCAAAATTGCCGGATTATCAAGACCATAAAGACCGCTACCCAATGCCCCGGATGAGGCGAGAAGAAAGTCATTCCGCTCATGGAATGGAGGAATCTTTGTTACAGGAAAGAGAAGATTTAATATGAAGCACAAAAGAAAAATAATTTTTTTGTTGCCCATTTCTTCTCCTTTTGATTATAATTTTACCAAAAATGGGATGAAAGTCAATTATGGGTTTAAATTAAAAATCATCTTACCGACCCAAGACTTGAGAAAATGGGCACCCCGGATATATTCCATCTGAAAGGAATGCCTGTGATGTGTGTAAATATTACGGAGTAAATTATACACAATGGAAGCTAAAAGGATAATAGTTAAAGCAAATGCCGTGCTTTATTGCCGGGGTCTCAAAGAAACAAGAAATAAATCCTTAATGACCTAAAAATTCTACATTTGCACAGTAAATAAATTAACACGCACATTAACCATTAGAATTTGGATAAAAAATTTTCAAATTCCTATTACTGAAGATAAGTTAGAAAATCTGCCCCTAAGAATCGCTTAACCGATCCTCAGTAATTCCTCTCTTTGTGCAAATCTCATGAGATGACGCCGGATTGGATAGTGTTCGGGTAATTTCATATCCGGGTCTTTACTTACAATCATAAAGGCGTCGTCGCGGGCAAGGAAGAGCAGGTCCTGGTCTTGTTCCAAATCCCCGATTTTTATGTCGGGCAATCCGTGCTGCCTCTTGCCCAAAATCTCGCCCGGACCCCGCAACTTCATATCCTCCTTTGCCAAGGCAAACCCATCGTTATTCTTTTCAAAGAAGGCAATACGCTGGTATGTCTCCTGGGCAACAAACCGGTCCAGTAATAGGAAGCAGTATGATCTCTCTGAACCCCGACCAATCCTCCCCCTTAACTGATGCAATTGGGCGAGCCCGAATCTTTCGGGGTGGAGTATCAACATTATCGTGGCATTCGGGATATCAACCCCCACTTCTATTACCGTTGTCGCCACCAGTATATTGATTTTTCCGCTGCGAAAATCGGCCATAATCTGCATCCGCTCCTGAGTCCCCAGCCGGCCATGAATCAAAGCGACATTAAATCCACAAAAGGCATTGGTAATCTCCTGATAAATCTCGGTGGCTGATTTTAGTTCTAATTTCTCGGATTTTTCAATTATGGGACAGACAACAAATGCCTGTCTTCCCTTTTGCAATTCACCGGTGATAAATTGATATATACTCTGTTTCTCTCTTTCTGATATTACCCGGGTAATGACCTCACCCCGGGCTTGTGGCTTATCCGTCAGGGTAGAGATATCAAGGTCACCATAAAGGGTTAAGGCAAGGGTCCTGGGTATTGGAGTTGCCGACAATACCAGAAAATGGGGATTTATCCCCTTATTTATAAGTGCCGCTCTCTGCATTACACCAAATCTATGCTGTTCGTCCACGATTGCCAGCGCCAGTCTGTTGAAGGTGATTTCCTCCTCAATAAGGGCATGAGTGCCAAAGACTATCTTTACCCTGCCGTTTTGAATCCCTGCCACAACTTCCTTTCGCTCCGAACCCTTGATACTGCTTGTCAGTAATGCCACATCAACACCAAGTTCTTTAAGCAGTGTATAATGATTAAGGTAATGCTGTTCCGCAAGGATTTCAGTGGGTGCCATCATCGCTGCCTGGCAGTCATTCTCTACGGCAATGAGCATTGCATAAAGGGCAATTACGGTCTTTCCCGAACCAACATCACCCTGGAGCAGGCGATTCATGGGCTTTGACTTCTGCATATCCAGAGTAATTTCATCTATCGTCTTTTTCTGCCCCGATGTCAGCGAAAAAGGCAGGATTTCAATAAATCTTTTGGTAAGTTTACTTGTCTCCTTCAGGGGTATGCCGGACGCAACCTGAACTTTTGCCCTACGCCTGGCAAGTGCGAGTTCAAAGAAGAAGAATTCGTCATAGACCAGGCGATTCCTTGCCCTTGTTGCCTCATCAATCCTTTCAGGGAGATGGAGAAAACGGACCGCCTCCTTCAAGGGCAAGAGATTATTTTTATCCAGCAAATATTGAGGGATGGTTTCTTCGATCTCTGCCTGACATTCTCCAATTGCCCAACTCACTGCCCTTCTTATATCCCATATACTCAGGCCCTCGGTCAGGGGGTATATCGGGATTATTGAACCACTCGTCCGCTCCATGACTGCCTCTTGGCCAATTATCTCATAAATTGGATTTACCATCTGTTTTTGATAAAAAAAACTTACCCTACCTGAGACCATGAGCCAGTCATTTAGCTTGAATTTGTTCTTCAGATCAGGACGATTGAACCACTTCAGGACTATTGAACCGGTCCCATCCGTTATAAGCAGATGCAATATCTCACCCCTTTGCCGTGATTGTTTTAACTGGATCAACTGAACCCGACCAATGACAGTAGCCTCGTCATCAATCTTCAATTCACCAATTTTATAAATCTTGGAATAGTCAAAATATCTCCGGGGAACCAAAAAGAGTAAATCTCTTACCGTTTCCACACCGAGCCTTTTGAAGTATGTTGCCCTCTTTGGTCCGATACCCTTTATGTACTGGACCGGGCTATCAAGCCTTAAGAATGTCTTTTTCTCCACAAATTATCTTAATTGCTCAATCTCTTTGTGGAATGTATCAGGGTTCAATGCCTTCTGCTCTGCCTCTTCTTTACGCACCAACTTCTTTCTTACCATCTCGGCAAGGCAGGCATCAAATGAAATCATACCCTGTTGTTGAGAAGTCTGGAGGATGCTGAGTAATTGATGGGTCTTTGCCTCCCGAATCAAATTTCGCACACTGCTGGTGGCAATGAGTATTTCATAGGCAGCAATCCTGCCACTTCCATCAGCCCTCTTCAATAAATTTTGTGCTATGATACACAATAGATTAAGTGACAATTGCATTCTTATCTGATTCTGCTGATGGGGTGGGAAGACATCAATTATCCGGTCAATGGTAGAAATGGAATCTGAGGTATGGAGGGTGGTGATGACCAGATGGCCGGTCTCGGCGGCAGTAATTGCCAGCGAGATTGTTTCGAGGTCGCGCATCTCGCCGACCAGAATAACATCCGGGTCCTGCCGCAGGACAAATTTTAAAGCATTGGCAAAGGAATGGGTATCGCGTCCAACCTCACGCTGGGTAACCAGTGCCTTTTTATTCCTGTGGATAAACTCAATCGGGTCCTCAACCGTAACAATATGGCAGGAATCGTTACTATTACGATGGTCAATCAGTGCCGCCTGGGTCGTTGATTTTCCGCAACCACTCGGTCCGGTAACGACAATCAAACCCCTGGGCCTCATTGCCATATCTTTTAAAACGGCTGGAAAGCCAAGTTCATCAATGGTAGGAATCCTTTCCGGAATCAGTCTGAAGACGGCACCAATACTACCGCGCTGCTTGAACAGGTTGACGCGAAAACGAGCCAGGGAAGGAAGTTCATAGGATATATCAAGTTCATTATTCCTCTTGAATTCCTCAATCTGTTCCTTCTTTAATATCTCAACGACACCAGATTCAACATCAATTTCAGTAACAGGGGGAAGATCAAGGTTGGTAAGGTCGCCATTAATCCTCAAGATCGGGGGGGAGCCTACCTTTAATATCAAATCTGATGCCTGGCACTGAATCTGGGCACGGAGTAGTTCAATAAGCCTTATCATCCATTCCTCCACCTTTCAAATTCATCGGGATTTGCCGAATGGGCAATTGCCTCTTCAAAATCAATTATTCCCTGATTTAAGAGATTTTTAAGATATTGGTCCATCTGGATCATTCCTAATTTGGCACCGGTTTGGATTGCAGTATAAATCTGATGGGTCTTTGCCTCCCGGATTGCACTCCTTATCGCCGGGGTGCATACCATAATCTCAAATGCGGCGACCCTTCCTTCTCCATCTTTTCTTCTAACCAGTGTTTCGGTAATCACTGCCTGCAGGGTAGTTGAAAGCTGGAGACGAATCTGCTGCTGCTGTGCTGGTGGAAAGATATCAATTATTCTATCAATTGTCTGGACTGCATCAATAGTATGGAGTGTTGAGAAGACCAGATGTCCGGTCTCGGCCGCGGTAATTGTCTGGGCTGTGGTCTCGAGGTCGCGCATCTCACCAACCAGTATTATATCTGGATTCTGCCTTATTGCCCGGCGCAATGCCTCGGCATAGGATTGTGTATCAATACCAATCTCCCTCTGTTCAATTATTGATTTTCGGTCACGGTGGAGAAACTCAATCGGATCTTCAATGGTTATGATATGTTTTTTGAAGTTTTGATTTATATACTCAATCATTGCCGCCAGGGTCGTAGACTTTCCACTACCAGTTGGACCAGTAACGAGCACAAGTCCCCTGGGCAATTCCGAAATGCGTTTGAATACTGGAGGAAAACCCCATTCATCTATCGTCTTGATCTTCAATGGAATAATCCTCATTACCGCACCGATGTGCCCCATCTGTTTGAAACAGTTTACCCGAAACCGTGCTACCCCGGGTATTTCATAAGCCATATCAAATTCTAAATTCTCCTCAAATAACTTCCTTTGGATTGGCTTCATCAATCCCAATATTAACTTTTCAAGGTCTTCGTCAGTCAGGGGTGGATATTCAGACCGCTCAAGATTTCCGGCAATGCGGTAAATTGGTGGTTCGCCATACCTCAGGTGCAAATCCGAACCTTCCTTAAGTACCAGTTCCTCTAAAAGGACATCCAGTTCTATATCAGCCATATACCCAATTTAAATCGCCATCATTTATTCTTTCTTAAAGTACAGTCTTAGACCCACTGAGGTATCGGTTATATACTCTATTTCCTTTGAAGATGTGAGTTTAATAGCATAGACTTCATTGTTTGGAAATACATTATCTGCTAAAAAAAGCGTAATTACTGTATCAGTAATTGTAGTATCAAAAGAACAGCTGGTCAGATTCAACAATAAACTCTCAACCGGCATCACAAAGAGACTTTCAATATTACTGGCTTGGGTTCGGAATATTTCAATCTTGTAATCACTGAAGCCGGACAATCGGGCGAAAACAATGGGCAGGGTGTCATTACCGATTGTATCGGTCCGGGGTTCGTAAAACCGCTGTGCCTGAGGTATATCAACAGCAGTAACCTTGAAGGTATCGGTCTTCATACCGTAAAGGGAAATGAGACGATAATAGACCTTCATATTCGGTTTGAGTAGTGTATCGGCATCATTGAATGTCATTACCGAGTCAACGGGTAAAGTATCAAGTGTTTGATAGTGCGTGGAATCACTAATACTTCGCTCCACAATTACCCAATCAATGTTTGGCTTCTGTCCGGGATAATGAATCCAACCCCAGGTGAGATTGACAATCGCCCCTTCTCTCTGCCCCAGAACCTGACTCTGTAACCTCACTGCCTCAGCAGTATGTTTTATCCAGCATTCAAGATTTATCTCAACACCGGTCTCACAGCCAAAAAGGAATAGCAATGCCAAGACCAAGGTTTTTTTCATACTACCTCCTCATTCAAATTTCCTGTTTTCATTATAGATAATACCCATTTTTCTTTCCTTGTCAATAGGAACTGATTGACATTTAGAGTATTCTGAGTATAATTTATATTATTATGAAGAGAGCAAGTCCGGTCATTTCCCGAAGGGCAAAGAGAATGCCCTATTCACCAATAAGAAAACTTGCTGGTTTTGCTGATGCGGCCAAAAAGAAGGGAATCAAGGTTTATCATCTGAATATTGGGCAGCCGGATATTGAAACACCAAAAGAAATATTTGAGGCAATTGCCAGTTACCGGGAGCGGGTTTTAGGTTATGGACCTTCTGGAGGACTCTTGGATTTACGCCTGGCCGTGGTTGATTATCACCGCAAATTAGGATTTGACATCGACCTGGATAATGTCTGGATAACAATTGGTGGCAGTGAGGCAATATTCTTTGCCATAACGACTGTTTGCGAAGTCGGTGACGAGATACTCGTCTTTGAGCCGTTTTATACCAATTATAATGGTATTTCAGTAATGGCCGGTGTAAAACTCGTTCCGGTGATGACAGAAATAAAAAATGGCTTCCATTTACCTCCGCCAAGTAAGATAGAAAGAAAGATTAGCCGACGCACCAAGGCAATCCTAATAAATACCCCAAACAATCCTACAGGGACAGTTCTGACTGAGGAAGAAATGTTCGTCCTTCAAAGAATCTGTAAGAAATATGGATTGTTTTTGCTCTCGGATGAGGTATATCGCGAATTTGTCTATGACGGAAAGACCCAGGTGAGTGCCCTTTCCTTACCGGAGATTTCCGAACGCATCATCCTCATCGATTCAATTTCAAAGCGCTTTTCGGCGTGCGGAGCCCGCGTGGGGTGCATAGTAAGTAGAAATAAAGAGGTTATGGATGCAATCTTACGCCTCTGTCAGGCACGGTTATGTCCACCTACCTTGGAGCAGGTCGGTGCCATTGCCGCCTATTGCAACATTGATAAATATATCAAACCGATGATTGCCGAGTATGAACACCGGCGCAATGTCCTGTTTGAATGTCTGAAAGAAATTCCCGATGTCTACGGGCACATACCAGAAGGTGCATTTTATACTGTATTACGCCTCCCGGTAGAGGATGCGGACCACTTCTGCCAGTGGCTCTTAACCGATTTTCAGTATGAGGAATCTACAGTAATGCTTGCCCCGGCAAATGGCTTTTATTCATCATTGAATAAGGGGAGAAATGAAGTAAGAATTGCCTATGTCCTTAAGGAAGATGATTTAAAAAAGGCAATTAAATGCCTTGGGTACGGTTTGGAAAGGTATAAAAAATCTAAGCACTAAATTTCTATGTGGTGAATCTCACGATTCAACTGTTAAGACTGGCAACCCTGCTTTTAAAAGTCTTGCCATTAAAATTGAGTGATAAGATTGCCGGGCGCATTGGAATAATCTGCCATTTTCTTTTAAAGAAAAGGCGGGAATATATTTTAAAAAATCTTTATCATATCTTTCCGGAATATAGACAAAAATCAATGCTCGACGAACTTGCCAAAAGGACATTTAAGAACTTTGCCCTCTGCATGGTTGATTTTTTGAAACTGGGATTTATTGAGAAAGAAAGAATAATTGAAGGAGTAAAACCGGTAAACCTTGAAAATCTTGCTAAGGCATTATCATACCGAAGAGGAGGAATTCTCTTGACCCTCCATATCGGCAACTGGGATTATGCCGGCGCATACCTTGCGGCAATAGGATTCCCCATGCTTGCCCTGGTTGAGGAGACCGAGCCTGAGATGTTTAAATTGTACACAAAAAACCGCGAGCGAACCGGTCTCAGGACATATCCGGTATCAAAATCTGCTTTCGCCTTTATTGATGCAATGAAAAATAATCGGATCCTGGCAGTTCTTGCCGACCGCGATATTACAAAGAGTGGTCCGGTAGTAAATTTCTTCAAGGGAAAGAGAAGAATTCCTTATAATCTTGCTGAGATTGTAGTCAAGAAAAACTTGCCGGTTGTCTTCGGCTATATGGTTTTAAATCCCTCCAAAGATACGCGATACCTCGGTATTGTTGAACCTCCGGCATTTTTTAATGAAGTAGATGAATTCAATAGGTTTATGGTAAAGAAATTTGAAGAGACCATAAAAAGATATCCAGACCAGTGGTTTGTCTTTCAACCGGAATGGGTGGATTGAATATGTCCAGGTTTTTGGAAAAAAAAGAGTTGCCGATAAAAATCAAGGGTAGATTTATACCCGAATACCAGACGAAATACTCTGCGGGTTGCGATTTACACGCGGAGATTGATAAACCTTTAATTCTCAAACCCGGCGATTTCTGTGCCGTCCCAACCGGCATTAGCATTGAAATTCCAGATGGCTATGAGGCACAGGTAAGACCGCGGAGTGGACTGGCGTTAAAATATGGAATTGGAATTTTAAATTCTCCCGGCACGATTGATTCTGATTATCGGGGTGAAATAAAGGTAATTATGTTCAATTTCGGGAAAAAAGCCTTTAAGATACAAACCGGCGAAAGGATTGCCCAGCTTGTCTTCAGTAAGGTCATCAGGGCAAGATTCAAAAAGGCAAAGACACTAAAAAAAACAAAAAGGGGAAATAAGGGTTTTGGACATACTGGAAGGTTTTAAAATTGAAGATTCTATTCGTCTCTGATATATTCTATCCCCATACCGGCGGTGTATCAGAGCATATCCATTATCTCTGGAAGAACCTCAATTCCCTCGGTTATGAGGCAAAAATCCTCGCCCCTTCGTACGGTAATAATTACCCCTATGTTGACCCACGAATCATTCGCATGGGGAGGGCAATAAAGATTCCAAAAAACCGCTCATTCAGCGTCTTGAGCTTTGGCATCACCCTGCCCTGGCAGGTGAGAAGATTTCTTTCCGTTGAGAAATTTGATATCGTCCATCTCCATGGGCAGATTGCTCCGGTATTACCTTATCTTGCGTTAAAATACTCAGATGCAAAGAACTTCATCACCTTCCACTCGGCCTATGAAGAAAGTTTTGGCTATGTCCTCTGGGAGCCAGTCCTGGAACAGTACTTCAGAAAGATTGATGGTCTGATTGCGGTTTCTTCCGTTGCCCGTGATTGTGTGGCAAAATATTTCCCCCTGGGTGACTGCCGGATTATCCCAAATGGTGTAGATACGTATAGATTCCGTCCAGATGTCCCCCCGATTGAAGAATTGAAGAACTATTCTCCAAAGATCCTCTTTGTCGGACGGTTTGAGCCCAGAAAGGGGTTGAAGTATCTCTTGATGGCGTTCCCCGAGGTCGTAAAAAAATTTCCAGGGGCAAAACTCATCGTTGTCGGCGAAGGATTTTTGGAGCATTATTATCGACGGTATATTGAGACCCATATTAAAGATGATGTCATATTCGTTGGCTTTGTGAAACCTGAGGAGTTACCCAGGTACTATACCTCCTGTGATATCTACTGTTCACCCGCCACAAGCGCCGAGAGTTTTGGTATTGTGCTTTTGGAGGCAATGGCATCGGCTAAGCCCATCGTTGCCTCAGATATCCCGGGCTATCGCACAATTCTTCAAGAAAACAAAGAAGGAGTTTTCTTTCAAGCCTGCAACCCAAAGGATCTGGCGGAAAAGATAATCTTTCTCCTTGAAAACCCTGCGTTGATGCGGGAGTTTGGCGAGAATGGCAGAAAAAAGGCGATGGCATATGACTGGAAACTGGTTACCGAAAAGATTCTTGACTTCTACCGAGAGGTGTTGAATAAGAAGAACTAATTTCTTCTATATCCTCAAACTTCGTGATTTCTCAATGTTTGTCTTTTCCCAAACCATCAGCCAGTTTGGGGATAAACTCGACTATATTGCCCTGATTGCCATTATCGGACTATTCCCGAAGGAAAGGGTTCCACTTTTACTCTCCCAGCTTGCCCTTTTTATTACCCTGCCGGTCCTGTTATTTGGACCAATAGCCGGGGTCTTGGTAGACCGGTGGCATAAGAAAAGGGTAATGATTATTTGCGATGCACTGAGGATGTGCTGCGCCTTTCTATTGCCGATGGTATTTATTCTGACTAAAAATATCTATATGGTCTTTATTATAGTCTTTTTTATGTTCTTTCTTGCCCTTTTCTTCAACACTGCTCGCAGCGCAATAATTCCTAATCTCGTTTCAAAAAAGAGGTTATTGACTGCCAATTCAATTATCAATTTTGTGGGAAGGGGTGCTACATTCTTGGGTATGGTCCTGGGTGGGCTCATAATTGACTGGCCCATATGGCAAGAGATTTTTCGGGTTGCCGGATGGGTTGTTGCCTTTATCATAGATGGCATCACCTTTGGTTTATCAGCAATTATGCTTTATCTTATGAAGGTAAACCTGAAAGAACGGATAATAGAAAAGGAACATTTGAGGCCCCGTGGGTTATTTCTTATTGTTAAAAACGGATTAACAAAGATGTGGCTGGAGTTGCGGGATGCCGTTCATTCCATTTTAAAAGAAAAGAACCTCACCTTTGCGATCGGAACAATATTTCTTATGATTCTTGCGGGAAGTGTCATTTATGTTCTGGCGATTCCCGTAATTCAGAAGGAGATGCTCTGGGGAACAAGGGGGGTAGGAATACTTGCCGCGGTTGGCGCAATCGGTCTATTATCCGGTGCCTATCTGATGGGAATATTTGGCCATTACTTTAATTTAAAATCACTGATTCTCTTCTGTTTTATGCTCATCGGGGGTGGACTCCTTATCTTTCCGATTATCAACAAGTTTTATCTCTTTGTAGTATTATGTCTGGTCTGTGGAATTGCCATTTCTCCAATTTTCATCGGTCAGGATACCCTCATTCACCACCACGCCAGTGAAGAAGTCAGAGGCAAAATCTTTTCGCTGCGCGACTGGGTCTTGAATCTAACATTCGTCCTGGGTTCCCTGCTTGTTGGAACCCTTGCTACATTCATCCATAGAACAATTCTCTTTGCTATTTTCGGTGGCATTGTCCTTGGTCTATCTCTGTCATTATTTATATTTTTTGAGCGCCGGTGGAATAATGTTAAAGGCACTACAATTTCACCGAGTAATCAATAAATTCCAGTTTTGTGGTACTTGGAATACAAGCCACCAACTTGATTCATTCATAAGGGCAATTCATGAGAGTGGTTATGAAATAGTCCGACCTGGAGAAAAAGCCAATGGTTTAATCATAACCTTTGATGATGGTGAAGAGAATCTCTATTATTATGCCTTTCCCATTTTGAGAAAATACCGATGTCCGGCACTTATCTTTCTCATTGTAAATCATATTGGCAGGGAAAATTACTGGGATATTTCAATTACCGGCAAAAGGAATAGACATCTGAATTGGAACCAGATTACCGAGATGAAAAAAAATGGCATTCTCTTTGGCTCCCACACAATGTCGCACCGGAATCTAACTAAATTAAATCAACAGGAATTAGAGTACGAACTGTTTGAATCCAAAAGGATACTGGAAGAACGTCTGGGAGAGATTGATTCAATTTCATATCCCTTCAATCGGGTGAATCAATATGTTTTAAAAATGGTGGCGGAGGCTGGCTACCGTTATGGCTTTGGCGGAGATGGTTCAAGCCATCTTTCCATCAAAAAAGAGGCAATCTACATAACCGATACACCTTTCACCCTGAAGGTGAAGATTTCCGAAAAACCTGTGCTTCTTTATTCTTACCAGCGTCTTCAACAAAAGATAATAAATTATTTCACAATTGCCACAATGTTAAATAGGCAAAAAGGGAGGCACAATGAGATATAAATTTTTCTTCTGTTGGACATTCTGTTTTATTCTGCTTGGTGCCCAGAGTTCAGATGTGCTCATAGACCGGGCAATTCAGTTATATGAAACGAGGCATTTCAGTAAAGACAATCTCAATAAAAGCTATGAAATACTTTCCCGTCTTTTACAAGAAGAACCAGACAATCTTCGGGCATGTTATGAAATGGCAAGGGTATGTCAGCTCTTAGGAGATATACAGGATAATAAAAAAGACAGATTAAATTTTTATAATAAGGGGATTGAATATGGCAAAAAGGCGCTGAGTTTAGATAAAAATTCCGCCGAAGCGCATTTCTGGTATATGGTTAATTTAGGACGAACTGCCCAGACAAAGGGTGCTTTAAACTCTTTAAAACTCGTTTCAGAAATAAAAAAAGAGATTGAAACTGTGTTAGAAATTGAGCCTAAACACACCGGGGCATTGGATGCCTACGCAATGTTCTATTATGAATTACCAAAGTTGATGGGCGGAGACCTAAATAAGTCAATTGAATATCTAAATCGCGCAATTGCCATTGATTCTAATCTCACACTACTCTATGTTGATATGGCAAGGGTTTACATAAAAAAGAAGGAATTTGAAAGGGCGAGGTGGTTTCTAAACCGGGTATTGCAGATAACAAACCCCACTTCTGAGGCTGATTATATCCTCAATGATAAACCCAGGGCAGTTGAGTTATTGAAGGAGATCGAAGAAAAATAAGGCTTGACAGAGGCATAAGAGATGATTATTATTATATATGGATAAAGAATGGTTTAAAAAATTGAGTTATTTTGGTAACCTGAAAGAGGCAGAGTGGGATGAACTTGTAAAAATCGCCCGGGAAGAAAAATTTATTGAAGGAGACATAATCTTCAATCAGGGTGATGCGTCAACAGAATTGTATATCGTTGAAAAAGGGGCGGTAGAAATTCGCATCAGAATTGCTCCCCAGCTTGCTGATGTGATTGTCTACACCGCCCAGGAGAATGATATCTTTGGTGAATTTGCCTTTATCTCGCCGGCCCCACGCTCGGCAACAGCAAGTTGTGCAAAGGAAACGACGGTAGTCGCGATCAAAAAAGAAGACTTTGAAGAACTCACCAAGACATTTCCCAACATCGGTCTGAATTTCTATAAGAATATAGCCGCCTCACTGACTGATAAATTAAGAAAGACAAACCAGTTTCTGCGTGAATCACTTGCCCGCGCCTGCGGGTTAGAGGTCTAACCTTTATACCTTGAAGTTCGTCTATTCTCCAAAATATTGTGTGGATTTAGCAGGGCATGTCTTCAAGACCCAGAAATATAAACTAATCTATGAAGTATTAAAAGCAGAAGGGATTATCAATGATGATGTTGTTTATGAACCAGAAATGCCATCCATAGAAGAACTCAAAAAGATTGTTACTCAAGAATATCTTGACGACCTTCTCAATGCTCGCCTCACCCACCGAACCTGGTCTTCAGAGCTGCCTGTAAGAGAAGATATTATCAAATGGCAGATTTTCGGGTGTGGCGGTTCTTACCTCGCCGGAAAATTGGCAATGGAATACGGTGCCGCCTATCACATCGGAGGCGGACTCCACCATGCATTTTCTGACCATGCCGAGGGTTTCTGTTATCTCAATGATGTTGTATTCGCCGCAGTAAAAATTTTAGAACTGGGAGTTAAAAAGATTGCCATAATTGATTGCGACCTGCATCAGGGTAATGGCACCGCCAGATTTTTCCAGAATGAAGCGAGCGTCTTTACATTCAGCATCCATCAGGAACATCTCTATCCAAAGAAGGAGAAATCAGATTTGGATATCGGGTTGGATTTTGAGGTAGGTGATGAAGAATATCTTGAAAAATTACAGTGGGCACTGGAAAAGATCCATGAGTTCAAACCCGAATTTGTGATATATCTTGCGGGTGCCGACCCCTATATGTTTGACCTTTTAGGAAATCTGCGGCTAACGATTGAGGGCTTAAGGAAAAGGGATGAACTGGTAATTACCTATGCCCATAAAAATAACCTGCCGATGATTGCAGTACTCGGAGGTGGTTATGCCCAGGAACTTACTGATACAGTAGAGATACACTGTAATACCGCAAGGGTTATGTTTGAAGTTTATGGTTAAAGGTTCAAGATTGAGATGCCGGTTCTTTCACATTGATCTACTGGCATAAAATGATTATTCAAAGTTTAGTTTTACTAACCCTACTCACAAAAGGAGAGAGGATGATTGTATTACCTGAACCAAATTTTACAAATGTATCATTAGAAGAATGTATCCGGAAGAGGCGCTCAATAAGAAGTTTTCAAAATAAAGAATTAACAATGCAGGAGATTTCCAATCTTTTATGGTCAGCCCAGGGAATTACCGATACCCTAAATGGATTGCGCACCGCACCCAGCGCCGGTGCGACCTATCCACTGGAAATATTTATTATCAAAAAAGACGGGGTCTTTCGCTATGTTCCGGATGGACACAAATTGAAAAAAGAGCTGGATGGTGATTTGAGAAAAGAAATCGCCCGCTCGGCCTTAAACCAGATGTTTATTGCCGATGCAGGTGTAGTATTTATTATAACCGCGGTCTTCGGACGCACTACCCGGCGCTATGGCGAAAGGGCTTATAGATACATAAATAATGAGGTTGGACATTGTGCCCAGAATATCCATCTTGAGGCAGTTGCCCTTGGTCTTGGCTCAGTGCCGGTCGGTGCATTTGATGACGAAGGGGTAAAGAAACTTTTAAAACTCAAGGAAGAAGAACCAATATATATCATCCCGGTGGGCTATCCGGCAAGATAATATTTCCAATTATGCCAATCAATTAAACGGATTTATTATCTGACTATAGGGATTTTCATTCGGAAAAACGGGGGTACCGACGGACTTCAGATACAGATTATCCGGGTGATAAATTCTGGCAAGATAAAATTGAACAGAAATGTCTAAAAATATTTTGCAGTTTAGTATCTCATTGTATTGGAATTTGAAAAAATTCCAATACAAGAATAATGAAAATTTTCATTATAGAAAAGAATATGGACAAGATACATCTGGGGTTTCTGATAGTCGCTGGAAAGTGCACAACTTTAAAAGGGAGCGTCTCTGGGGGTTTCAGGGGTTCTCCCCTGATGTATCTTGGAGTTACGGTCAAAGATTGTGATTGTGGTGGAAGGAGGTTTTGGCAAGGTGAAATTTTTAAGTTTTTGAGGGGTTATTGCCTAATTCTGTAATTCGTGT
>JBDRWI010000013.1:0-40487 GCA_039802265.1 Caldifarciminota bacterium
GTTTTGACCAATACTGTCATTCTGAGCGTTAGCGAAGAATCTCATTGGTAACATCAAAACCTTATTGTATTATACCATAAAAACAAAATCTGTCAAGTCAACATTTTCAACACAGAGTGAAAATTGTTGACATTGAGCAATTGATAAGCCACCTGTTTCTTTTATTCCGCCAGCATAAGTAATTGACGAGTTTACAGATTTGCCTGTTGTTGCAAAATTACAAATGAAAGCCAATAAAAAGCCCTTTTGTGCCTATTTTTAGTGGTTTAGAAGATAATAATATTATAAAATTCGCCATAGATATTCCCGGGTTTTAGCTAATTTTATTAAATTTTTAATATCTCTGGGTAATCCAATTACTTCAAGTATTACTTTAACTTCTTTCTTAGGGTGTAAATAAGTTCCCTTTAAGTTTGCATAAAACCATTGACAATCACTAAAAGAAGGATATAATAATTCGTCTCGGAGGCGGATGGGTGCTGGTGTGCCTGACGGGCTTCAAACCCGGTTGTCCTTCGAAAGGGGGACGGTAGGTTCGATTCCTACACGCCTCCGCCACCTGCAAGAATTCTTACCTCGCCACGTTTAATGGTAATTCCCTTTGAGTCAAAATAGATTAGTAAGGGTAGGGCATATTTTCTTGTAGTGTTTATCAGGTCACGAAATTCACTGACCCTGATTGAGTTGTGTGTTTTTAAGTATTGAATCAACTTTTCTCTTGCCTCGGAAAACCTATCCTTATGGAAAAAAATTCCTTCGCCGATGTGGATTAAAATTCCTGTATCAATAAGATGGCGGTATGCCTTCTTGACCAGATCCGCTGAACCAATATTTTTTTCTAATAATTCCTCAAGCGTTGGTGGCATGAATCCAGCTGAGTAGAATATCTTTTCTAATCTATCCTTCATTTCCTTAAGTTCCCCGGATACCACAAACTTGAAGTCATAACGGCTCACCTTGCCATCTTCACTAATCTTTATTTTCTTTTCATTCAATAATCTATTCAGGGCAAAGTTAAAGAGAATATGGTCCATTTGACGGTCTATGGCACTGATTAGCTCAGTCTTGGCAATTCCGATATGGGTGGGATTATTCTGATGATAAATATTTATTGCCTCAATTATTTTTGCTTCAAGTCTGTCAAGATTTCTCTTACTGTAGTATAGATTTCTTCTTTCATCAACAATTAGCGCTAAATTCTTCGTTACAAGTTCACCAATCAATGTTTGAACAGTTTCTGGAGGTAAATTGACATCCCGGGCAATCTCTTCAATCTTTTGGGGCAGGGTGAAATTGGAGTTGAGGTCTTCTTCAACCAGAACAATCGGGTCCTGCGTCTCAATCTTTTTCAGGTGTTCAAGGAGTTGCTCATCAAATTCCTTTATCTTCTTTGCCTTTGGTTCAAGAATAACCCCGCCCCCGATTGTTATCTGGGGTGAATATGTCCTTACTACATAACGGTCGCCAATATCGGATACTGCAGGTGTCTCAAGACGAAATTGCACCATACCCTTTTCTCCCGGTTCCAAAATCTTTTTTTCCAAGATCACGACCCGCCCTAAAATTTCAGCGGTGCCCAGATGGATTCTCAATCGGGTAAAGGTCTTTAAAGGTGGGGAAGAACTTAAAAGATACAAACTGGCATTCATATATAGAGATGGTTCAAGATAACCCGGGGTGGCAATTACATTTCCCCTTTCAATCTCCTCTTTTTCTACCCCGATGATATTTACTGCTGCCCGATAACCGGTGCCAACTTCAATGACCTCCTTATTATGCACCTCAATCCTTCTTACCTTTAGGTGTTTCTTCTGTGGCAACAACTCAACTGTATCACCAACCTTCACTTTCCCCGAAAGGATAGTCCCGGCAATCACCGTGCCAAAACCCTTCATTGTGAAACAGCGATCAATGGGCATTCTGAATATCCCTTTATCCATTTTGGGTTCGAGCTGGGAGATAAGTTCGTTAAGGATACGCTTTAATTCATCCATTCCTTCACCGGTTAGGTTAGAAACGGCAACAATTGGTGCATCCTTTAGAAAAGAATCTTTGGTAAGCTGGTTTATATCATCAATCACAAGTTCAAGTTGCTCTTTATTGACAAGGTCTTTCTTCGTCACAACAATCACACCCTTTTTTACATCCAATAATTTTAAAATCTCAAAATGTTCAACAGTCTGGGGCATTACACCATCATCTGCAGCAACGACGAATATCACAAAATCTATGGTGCTTGCACCGGCAAGCATATGCCGGACAAACTTCTCATGCCCGGGCACATCAATAATCGTTACATCATCACCATAGAAGGCAAACCCCAGGTCTGTTGTCATTCCCCGCTCTTTTTCTTCTTTTAGACGGTCCGGGTCATAACCGGTCAAAGACTTTATGAGTGCGCTCTTACCATGGTCAATATGCCCGGCAGTTCCCACGACGATATGTCTTGCCATCTTAATCTCTCAGTATCTCATTCAATGCCCGAGCAATTATCTTTTCTTCACCCTTTAATACAGTGCGAAAGTCAAGAATTAAAGTGTCTTTTTCAATCCGACCAAAGATGGGGGGCTGGTATAGTCTCAACTCCCTTGCCAGTCTTTCTACCGGTATATTTTTCGGTCTGATTTCAAGGACATAGGTTGGTAATTCTTCAGTGCTTAAAGACCCCCCTCCTATTTCCGAAACCGATTCTCTGATTGTCCATTTTATTTTATCTTGCTTATTTAGTGCCCGGACACAATTCTTTGCCTGCCTTTTAATCAAATCTAAGGGTTTCAAGAGTATTGAGATTACACTATGCTCTTTGATTATCTGTTCTTCGTTCTTTAAGAATAGACAGAGGGTTGCCTCAAGTGCCGCACTGGTCAGTTTATCACAGCGCAATGCCCTATTAAGGGGATTCTTTTTGATTTTCTCAATATATTCTTTCCTACCAATTATTATACCACACTGTGGTCCACCGATAAGTTTATCACCGCTGAAGCAGACAATATCAGCACCACGTTCTACACTCTCCTGAACCAGAGGTTCCTTGGGAAGACCATATTTTGAGAAGTCGATAAGGGCACCGCTCCCAAGGTCATCAATCACCACAAGGTTATATTTTCTGCCCAGTTCCACGAGTTCCTCCAGAGGCACATCTTTTGTAAAACCTGATATCCGGTAGTTTGACTGGTGGACCCTCATAATCGCTGCAGTCTTTTCCGATATTGCCGATTCATAATCCCGCAAGTGAGTGCGATTTGTTGTACCTACTTCATGTAGTATTGCCCCGCTCTGTGCCATTACCTCCGGAATTCTGAATGAACCACCAATCTCAATCAACTGACCGCGGGAGACGATAACCTCTTTACCACAGGCAACGGTATTCAATATAAGAAGAGTTGCCGCGGCATTGTTATTGACGATCATTCCTGCCTCAGCACCGG
Organism: Caldifarciminota bacterium; assembly: GCA_039802265.1. Taxonomy (GTDB): domain Bacteria; phylum Hydrothermota; class Tepidihabitantia; order SM23-42; family JAOAFX01; genus JBDRWI01. Next base: position 3,429 of record JBDRWI010000013.1, read on the forward strand.
TAATGATCTTGAGGAGTTTACTTATCTTTTTATAACGGTCTGCTCGCCTTCCTTCTTCATCAATCTGAAGCCGGGAATAGCCAATTGCCACTGAATTTAAAGCCTCCACCACCTTCCTTGAAAATGGTGCCCGGCCCAATCCGGTATGGAGCACAATCCCCAGACCGTTGATTGCATAGGTAAAATATGGCGTTGTTAATTCATTCAACTCATTCACTATATTTTTCAGAAGTTGCTGGGGACTCATTTCTTCTCCGTCAGTCAACCTTTTTCTGAATTCTTCAACCTCATAACGTACAACTGTAGTAATGTAATTACGGTCCATTCTTTCAAAAAATATCTTTAAATCCGGAGAATTGAGGAGATGCTCTACCGAAGGTATCGTCCTTAAAATATCTTCGCGGGCCATCGTCAATTATAGTAAATTAAAGATAAAAGTCAATCACTCTTACAATTTATAGCCAATCCTTCTCAAGAATTCATAGCGCTCTTTCTTCGCATGCTCATCTTCAATTCCCTTTGAGGCAAAACCATCAATAACGCCGATAATACCCTTGCCCTGCTCATCTTCTACATAGAGTATCTCAACCGGATTTGCCGTGGCACAGAAGATATTGAGAATCTCCGGGCAGGCCTTTATTCGGTCAAGAACATTCAGCGGAAAGGCGTTTTTTATAAAGATAATAAAAAAATGTCCCGCCCCAATCTTGAAGGCATATTCTTTGGCGAGTTCGGTCAAATGCGGGTCATTTCCTTCATACCGCACCAGACAGGGTCCGGATGCCTCACAGAAGCCGATGCCGAATTTTATATTACTGACCGAATTCACCAGTGCCTCATAAAGGTCCTCCACGGTCTTGATGAAATGAGTCTGCCCGCATATTACATTTGTACCCTCGGGTGGTTCAATCTTAATCTTTTTTATCTCCATATTACCTCCCACCAATTTAATAGCCAAGTTCCCTTAAAAATCTCTTGTCCTTACGCCATCCCTCCCTTACTTTTACCCATAAATCAAGATACACCCCCTTTCCAACCAATTCCTCTATCTCCTTTCGCGCCATTTCACCGATCTTCTTTAAACCCGCTCCGTCTCTACCAATCAGAATTGCCTTTTGCGAATCTTTCTCCACATAGATTGTTGCCCGGATGTAGTCTTTCCCTTTTTCTCTTTCTTTGAATTCTTCAATAATAACTCCGGTGGAATAGGGAATCTCTTTTCTGTATAACTCAAAGATCTTCTCTCTTATTAATTCTGCAACGAAGAATCTTACCGGACGGTCTGAGAGTTCTTCCGGCGGATAAAGAAACGGTCCTTCCGGTAGTTCCCGGAAAATAATATTTTCTAACTCTTCAACCCCCTCTCCGGAAAGGGCCGATATTGGAACAATCTCTTTGACTGCATACTCCTTCATTCGCTCAATCAATGGTAAAATATCATTTTTATTACTGACAAGGTCGATCTTATTTATTACCAGAATCACCGGCTTATCACCAATCATCTTTAGGAATTTCGGGGGAAAATTTTCTACTTTGAACCAGGGGTCAATCACCCAGAGGACAACATCGGCACCTTCTAAAGCCTCTTTTATTTCTTTAACCATATACTCCTGTAATAGGTATGCTGGCTCAATAATCCCGGGTGTATCAAGAAAAAGACACTGACAATCACCTTTGGTGAGAATTCCGAGGATTCTGTAGCGAGTGGTCTGGGGTTTATTACTGGTAATAGAAAGTTTCGTCTTTAAAAGACGATTTAATAGTGTCGACTTACCAACATTCGGCTCACCAATTATAGCAACAAAACCTGTCTTCATTTTGAAATAAAAAGGGACTGCCCCGAAGATTGGCAGTCCCTTTGGATGACTCTCTTCCTATTCTGTCTTCTTCTCCTCCCCGCTTTCTTCAGGTCTGGTCTCTCCTTCCTTCTTTTCTGGTTCTCCTTCTTTCTTCTTCCCTTTTGTCTTCTTCTCCTCCTTCTTTGGTTCTTCCTCAGGTTTTTCTTCTTCTTTTTTCTCTTCTTCTTTCTTTTCCTCAAAGGCCTCTTCTTTGATTTCGAGTAAATTCTTGTCGTCCTTTTTCTTTACAAGTACAGTAAAGATAATGGTATTACCCGCATAGAAGATTGAAAGTCCCAAAGAACAAACACCAAGGATTATAAGATAGTAGATTATCCCCAGTAAAAAGGAGCTGATAGCACCAGCCCAGGTTTCATAGGCAGGCGAATACTCAGGAGGAAAAAGCAGATTGGGCATACCAACCCACTCGATATATCTGGTGATAAGTTCCTGTACTGATTCGGGATAGAAGGAGGGAATTGTTAATTTTACATAATAGGCAGCATTGAGCAGAATATTATCAAGTTTTGCTTCAGGAACGATAATTCCAATTACATCCTGTCCTAAAAAGATTGCCTTCACGGCAAAGAAACCGAGGATTCCCACACCCACAATTACGATAAGTTTCAACAGGAATTCGTAGATGATAAATCGCCAGGGTTGGTCATTGATCACCGAAAATGATTCAAAGAGTGTATCAAATGTATCATTGCCGGTTGTGCCCACAATTGAAGGACCAATAATCAGCGATACAACTGTAACAATAACCAGGTAGAGAATAAAGATGCAGACAAAAAAGGCTGGAATCGCCATAACTGCAAAGAAGAGCTGACCAAAATAGGGAATCCAGGTGATCAAAGCAAGAATAATGCCCATCACGATAAGGGAAATCATAAAGAGTATCAAGACCACCGGCGCGAGGAGTGCTGATTTACCATTTTTTAGTGCAAACTTTATTGCCTCCTTAATCTCGTAAAACTCATCGCCCTTTAGTTGTTCATAGGTAATCTTTGATATTGCCACACCCGTGAGCAATGCCACAAGTATCCACCAGATAATTCCAATAATCCACAATAACCAGGAATACCAGGGCCAGGTCGTCTCTCCAGAATAATAGGGTACAAGGCGAAAGGCTTCCCAGACCTCGCTGAGTTCCGTTCCCCCGGCTATGAATGCGAGATATGACAGGATTCCGTATCCTATAAATGCAACGAGAAGACCTAAAAAACCTACCCACATCTTTTTGGCGCTGAAGCCAAGTCGTCCAGCGCGAAAGACATCTTTATAATTAAAATGCATATTGGTCACCTTACCTCCTTAAAGTATCTTATTATAACCACAATTGAACAGATGTCAATACTTTAACTAAATATTTTATATCAATATTAATAGCAGACTCATCACCGTCCCGGTCAGGATGGGAACCGAAAAATTGTCATCCCAGGGTAATGGTAATACCTCAAAGAATGTAGCTGATAAGGCGCCCACAATAAGACAGATAATGGGAAGGTCCAACAAACCATACAGGACAATTACCGAGATAAGGTTGGACCCGAAAAAACCAAGACTGCCAATGAGTGATTTCTTAAATATTCTCGGACTTTTGATATTCTGACCGAGCATTGCGGCAAATGTATCCCCGATTATTATAAAGGTACAGGCAGCAATGACAATAGACCTTGAGAATAAAAGGGCAGTAATCAAACATCCTAAAAGTAGATAGGTTGCGCCACTTAATTGGTGGAGTTCCCGCCGCCTCAAGAATGATCCAAAAAGAATAATGAATCCCTCTTTAAAGCCGTTGACATGGAGGCGGAAAAAATCTATAACCACAATAATAACGGTCACCAAAAATAGTAATAACCGTGCAGAACCAATACTGGGCAATTTATAATAAAGCACGGGAATAAAAATCGCCCAGAGATTCAGCAATTTCCTGAATATCTCTGCCTTGATCACCTTTTATCAAAACTCCAGTTTAAGAGAAAGTTTGTTGGAATGCCCGAGGTCCTTATGGGTAAGAAAGGCATAATCAAAATTCAACTTCCGGTAGCGTAGACCTGCCCCAAATGTATAACGGGCATTTGTCTTGCCTATGCGTCCGGCAATTATGCCTTTGTAGCGATATTCAAGTCCGGTATTTAACTCAAAACCTCTTTCAGCAAATTTCTTTATCAGGTCAGATTCAAGGGTAAAAAAGGAGTTCATCCTGGGAAGGGGAATTTGAGGCGCAAGTCCGATTGAGAATTGTGGAAAGATTGATTCCCGTGATTTATTATCCCAGACAATTGGTGCAAGTATAAAATCCCTGATGGCAAATCCAAAATTCAAATTATTTAAAATAATCTTAAGTCCAATGTCAAATCCACCACCGAATCCATTTAGAACATATAGATCCCGATAATAGACCTTGAGATTGGCACCGTAGGCGAAAAGTCCCTTGCTCTGGGATGCATTTAGATAGAAGATAACATCCTTGGTAGATACTGTATCATCAACAATCGGCGGATTATCGGGTCCTAAGGGTAGACTGTCGTTGAGCAGACTTGTCAACTTGATATTGTTGACAATTATTGCCTGAAGTCCAAGACCAAAGGCACTGTTATCCTTGGGTATTACTACCGAACCGAATTCGTTTTTTACAATACCGGAAAAATTCTCGGCATGCATCAGCACGAACGAACGGGTCAGAGAGGCTGAACAGGCGGGATTTAAGGAAATCACCGATGGGTCCTCTCCCTGGGCAATACCGGTATTCCCCATTGCACATATCCTTGCCCCAACACCAAGATTCTGAAATTCACCGGCATAATTATCAGCTGCCATTAAAGAAAGAAAGATGATTGACTTAAGAACCAACACAGCGCACCGTTCCTCTTAATGACTTTTTTATTCTTGTGCCATGTCCATGGCGTGCCTTCAATTCAATGCGAAACTCATAATCACCGGGGGGAACAAGGTTATTATGCTCATCAAGACCCTCCCAGACAATCAAGAATTCTCCTGGTGGTCTTTTTAATCCCTTAACAAGTTCCTTAACCATCTCTCCCTTCTGATTATAGATATATATGTCCACCCTAGCCTCATCGGTAAGATAAATTGCCAGGGTAGTTCCCGGCTGTTTATAACTAAACTCCTTGGGAAATGTACCAACCACAAAACCGTCAATTGCAATCCAGAGGTATTGACCCCCCTCCCTTTCGCTGATAAAGACCTGACCATACCTTCGGTTAATGGTAATTCCCCGGGGTGAGATAAATTCGCCCTCCTCGACCCCGGTTCTTCCTTCGGTTATTATGTAATTCAAATTCCGGTCAAATTTGTGAATTTGATTATTGACCTCATCCGTAACATATATGTTGCCGAAATAGTCCACTGCACAATAGAGAAAATTTGACTCAGTAAGGCCAATTTCAAAATTATAGACCGAATTAAGAAACCGGCCACCTGTGGTAAACTTGGAAACCCGGCTCCCCTTATTATCGGTTATTACAATAAAATCGTCTTTATAATGATTGTGCGGGGCATCGGCATCAATTACCTCAATCCCCATTGGCTGGTATATTTCACCCCAGGCAGTTCCTTCCTTTCCAAACTCAAGGATTTTATTGCCTTCTGGCGAATAAACATAGACCTTGGAATTATCAAAATCGGTTATATAAAGATTATTCTTTGAATCAAAGCAGACATCAAACGGTCGTCCAGGTAGTAAAATTTCACCTGAATATTGAAGATTGCCATTTTTATATTGCAATTTTACCACCCTTTTATTTCCGTAATCCGCCAGGGCAATCAGACCATCCTCATCGGCCGTGATTCCTTTGGGACTGGAGAAGACCTGGGTGCTGCCATAGACCTTCAATCCGGAAAAACCGACATTATAGACAATCTGACCGGACCCGGAATTTACGGCAAATACTGTTAATTCATCATCATCCTTTTTCGTCTTAGGGTCATCAAGCTCCTTTAATTTTACTGCCGCAATCCCCTGGGGGTCGTTATAGTTGAAATTTGAGCCCAGAAAGAGTCGGAGATAATATTTTGATGCACGATAGAATCCCAGGGTATGCTCAAATGGCGGAACCGCAAGGGTCTGGGGATTATACTGCTGGGCAAAAAGAATTAGAAGGATAAACAGCATATTTTAAGTATAAGGATTTTTACAAGATTGTCAACCCTAAATTCTTCTGGGAAATTTTTTCTTTAAGTATTCAATAAGTTCTGAAATCTTTTCTGGATTTCCACCGCCACCTTCAGCAAGATGGGGTTTTCCACCGCCCCCCCCACCGATAATCTTGCTTATGACTTTTATCATTACATTAGCAGGGAATTCCTCCTCCAATTTGCCTGTAGTGAATACTAAATAATTTACTTTATTATTGACTATTTCATAAAAGAAACCAAAAATACCCTTTACCTTTTCCCGAATAATATCTGCCACGAGTCTCATACCTTCAATGCCATAGTCATCAAATCGCTGCACCACCAATCCGCTATCTTCCGATTCTATTCTTTCCAGCAGTCTTTCCGCCTCAACCCGGGCAAGTTTTAATTGATTATTCTGATTAATACCTTCAAGCCTTTTTACCTGTTTCTGGAGTTCCTCAACTCGATTTATTAGATTCTTATCCACTCCTAAAAGTTCGGAGAGTCCCTTTATTATCCGCTTTTGATTGCGCATCTCCTCAAGCAATTTCATACCCACCACCGCCTCTATCCTTCTTATCCCGGCCGCAACGGATTCCTCACCGGTAATCTTAAAAAGACCAACCTCACTGGTATTATCAAGATGGATTCCACCGCATAGTTCAATGGAGAAATCACCAATTCTTACTACCCGTACCTTTTCGCCATATTTTTCACCGAATAATGCGGTTGCACCGAGCCTCTTTGCCTCCTCAAGACTGGTCCAGAACTTCTCTACTTTTATTGCCTCAAGTATCTTGGCATTAACCAGATCCTCAATCGCAATTAGCTGGTCATCGGTCAGTGGTTTAAAGTGCATAAAATCAAAGCGGAATCTTCCTGGCTCAACAAATGACCCTTCCTGCCGGGCATGTTCACCCAGAATCCTGCGCAAGGATGCATGTAAGAGGTGAGTTGCAGTATGCGCCCGCGCACTCTCTCTTCTCCTTTGTATATCCACCCGGGCAATTACCCGTTCGGGTTTGAATCTTCCCTTTTTTATCTTGCAGTGACAGGTAATCATACCGCCCGACCAGTATGTATCCAATACACTCAAAAGAAAATCCTTACCCACAATCTCACCCTGTTCTCCAATCTGCCCACCACCTTCGGGATAGAACGGAGATTTTTCAAGCACAACCTCTATCCCCTTATCATATTCGTTATACCTTAAAATCTCTGTCTCTATCTCATCCCTTTCATATCCCACAAATTCACCATTACCCGCTTTAAGAATCTTCCATTCTCCCCTTGGTATGAACTTTGTCCTGGTCCTTGATACCTCCCTTGCCTTTTGGAGATACTGTTGGAACCCTGCCTCGTCAATTGGTATATTCCTTTCCTTTGCCATTTCAACAGTCAATTCAAGAGGAAAGCCGTATGTATCATAGAGTTTGAATGCATCCTCACCGGAAATTTGCTTCTTTTTTGAACATAACTCTTCAAATAGAGCAAGCCCCTTTTCCAAGGTGTTTAAGAATCGTTCTTCTTCGGATTTTACTATCAGGCAAACCTCTTCCCTCCGTTCAACAAGTTCGGGGTATGCCAATTTATATAAATCAACAACCCTGGGAACAAGTTTATATAACCCTGCCCCACTTATTCCCAATTTTCTACCCAGTCTAACTGCCCGACGCAAAAGTCTTCTTAAGACATATCCGCGTTCTTCATTTGATGGTATAATCCCATCACCTATCGCAAATGTCAGGGCACGGATGTGGTCAGCAATTACATTTATTGAAACATCGGTTTGATATTCCCTGCCGTACCAGACATTTGACATACCGGCGATCTCCTGAATTATGGGATAAAATAGGTCGGTCAAAAAGTTTGATTCTTTATTCTGCAGGATTGCAATCAGCCTTTCAAATCCCATCCCTGTATCAACACCGCGGTTTTTTAAAGGTAGCCGTTCACCGGTAACCTTCTGGTCAAACTGGGGAAAGACTAAATTCCAGATTTCTGGATAACGGTCACAATCACAGCCCGGCGCGCAGGTCTCTTTACCGCAGGAAAATTTCTCTCCCAGATCATAATAAATTTCCGAGCAGGGTCCGCAGGGTCCAGAATTTCCGGCGGGCCCCCAGAAGTTTGTCTCATCTCCGAGTTTAAAGATCCTTTTCTCATCAAGGCCAATCTTCTTATGCCAGATTTCGTAAGCCTCCCGGTCATCTTTATGAACCGAGACATAAAGTCTCTCTTTATCAATCTTTAGTATCTCCACAAGATACTCCCATGCCCAGGTAATTGCCTCTTCCTTGAAATAGTCCCCAAAAGAAAAATTACCGAGCATCTCAAAGAATGTATGGTGACGCCGAGTCCTCCCCACATTGTCTAAGTCTGAAAGTCTCAGACACTTCTGGATGCTCGCCGCCCTTTTATAGGGCAGGGGAACACTTCCGGTCCACAATGGTTTAAACTGGACCATACCCGCACTGGTAAATAATAGAGTCGGGTCATCCTTGGGAATCAAAGACATAGAAGGGACGATGGTATGACCTCTATTCCTGAAAAAATCCAGAAAACTCTTGCGAACTTCCTGACTGGTTATCATTCCGCTAATACCTCATAAACGACGCCCGGGGTAAAACCCCTTGAAATCAACCTTCTTATAATTTTTGCTTTATCTTTTGGATTTTTTACATTCAAATCTTTAAACTTTGTCCTGAGCAGCTCATTTATCAATCTTTTTTCGTCACGGGAATTTATTACTTCTTTTATCTTTTCTTCGGCGATACCTTTTTTCTTTAACTCGCTCAAGATGAAATAATTTCCCTTTGGTTTCAGATTTGTATAATCACTCACAAAATCACGGACAAACTTCTGATCATCTAATATCCCCTCTCCAACCAGTTCATTTACAACCTCTCTAACAATTTCAGGTTCATAACCCAGTCTTTGTAATCTTTCATTCATTTCTGCAATTGAGCGACCACGATATCTCAAAAGTCTATAAGCCCGCTGTTTAATCTTCTGTTTTTCTTCAGCGAGAAGTATATTTTTGATTTGGTCTTCACCGATTTCACTACCTTCTTCAAGCCCATATTTTAATATGATTTCGTTATCAAGTCCAAATTTGAATTCACCATCAATATAGACTGAAGACCTTTTCTTATTTCTCTTTTGAACTTCTATCTTGCTTATCTTCAACTGGCTTCTTGAATAACTTCTCTCTAATCTCTTTTTCAATCTTCTGGGCAATATCCTGATTTGTCTTTAAGAATTCTACAACCGCATCACGCCCCTGGCCAATGCGCTCATCCTTAAAAGAATACCAGGTGCCTGATTTTTCAATAATTCCCTGCTCAACACCGATGTCTACAATCTCACCAAGTTTAGAAATTCCCTCACCATAGACAATATCAAATTCTGCCTCTCTGAAGGGAGGGGCAAGTTTGTTCTTCACTACCTTGACCTTGGTGCGCGAACCAATTATATTCTCACCCTTCTTCAGGGTGGCGATCTTACGAATATCAAGGCGAACAGAAGCGTGGAATTTCAGAGCAAGTCCCCCGGGCGTTGTCTCCGGCGAGCCATACATAACACCAATCTTCATTCTTATCTGGTTGATGAATATTGCTACAGTCTTTGATTTGCTTATTACCCCAGTGAGCTTTCTCAAAGCCTGGGACATAAGCCTTGCCACAAGACCAACCTGCATATCGCCCATCTCCCCGGCAATCTCTGCCTTGGGGACCAATGCGGCAACTGAATCCACAACAATAATATCAACCCCACCCGAACGCGTCAAAATCTCAGCAATCTCCAATGCCTGCTCACCGGTATCGGGTTGTGAGATGTAAAGGCTGTCAAGATTCACCCCGATTGCCCGAGCATACTTGGGGTCAAAGGCGTGCTCCGCATCAATAAATATTGCATTACCACCCAATTTCTGTGCCTGGGCAATTGCCTCTAAGGCGAGCGTCGTCTTCCCCCCAGCCTCGGGACCGAATATCTCAACAACCCGCCCCCTTGGGTACCCACCAATCCCTAATGCCGAATCAAGCGCCAGAGAACCAGTGGGAATCACACCTACCTCAACCTTCGTCTCCTCAGCACCCAGACGCATCACTGCACCCTTACCAAACTGCTTTTCAATCTGGCTTATTGCCATTGACAGAACCTTATCCTTTTCCTCTTTCGCCATAACTCTCCTTGGTTAGTATATATTAATTAAATTTTATCTCAAGTCAAGAAGGTGTGAACCCTGCATAGATTGACAGGCTTAGCAATCTCTAAAATTCTTACGAATTAACTCCTTTTTATGGGAATTAAAAGTTATGGCTTTAATCTCCTTACGGTTAAAGGCGGAGGTCATTTTATAAAAGGACTGAAATAGTATTAATAATGTGGATTAGATAATTCAAAACAAAAATATATAGCAGCGGAAATCCGGAATTTTGCTTGACTTTGATATGTAATTTGTTATAATAAATTATGAGCAAAAATTCTGAAGCAAAATTCAAGGCGGTTATTGAATCTTATTTAAACAATTTATTTCAAACCTATCGCACTGGAGAGGCAACCGAAGCATCTTATTATTCCCTCCTTAAGAATTTCTTAGAAGGATATATCGCTCTTTATGAAAAGCATACTGAAATAACGATTCAACCGAGAAAGACCACAGTTGGTATCCCGGATTTTCTTTTAAAGTCTAAAAAGAACCAAATCGTAGGCTATATTGAATGCAAAGATATTACGGAAAAAGATTTGAGTTATATTGAAGATTCAGAGCAATTGAGGAGATACCGTGAATCCTTGCCCAATCTGATTTTAACCAATTTTTACGAATTCAGACTTTATAGAAATGGCAATTTGATTGCACAGGTTGAACTGGCAAATCCTGTATTTTTAAAGTTGATGAAGCCACCGGTCCTGATTCCACAGAATCTTGAAAAATTTAAAGACCTCCTTGGTGAGTTTTTCTCATTTCCAACACCAAAGGTATATAAGGCAAAGGCCCTTGCCACTGAACTTGCAAAGAGAACAAGATTTATGACCACAATAATCACTGAAGAACTTTCTCGTAATACAAAGTCTTTATTAGATTTCTATAATGCCTTCAGAGAAGAACTGATAGAATCTTTAAATTACGAAAAATTTGCTGATATGTATGCCCAGACCATTGCCTATGGTTTATTTGCCGCAAGGGTAAAGGCACAAAAAAATGATTTCGGCCGGGATACTGCATACCGATATATTCCATCAACGATTCCTTTGTTAAGAAAACTGTTCTATTTTCTAACTGGCCCAGAACTTCCTGAATCCTTATCCTGGATTGTTGATGATATTACAAATGTCCTGTCAAATGCGGACATCTCATCTATTTTGAGTGAATTTCATGACCTTTTTGGTGTGAAGGATGACCCGATTATACATTTTTATGAAACATTCCTGACAGTTCTCAATCCTAAAGAAAGAAAGAGGCTCGGTGTTTATTATACACCAGTGCCGGTTGTCTCATATATAGTGCGTTCGGTTCATAAAATATTAAAAGAAGATTTTACTAAAAGCGATGGTCTGGCAGACAAAACTGTTATTTTACTTGACCCAGCTGCAGGGACCTTGACCTTTCCGACGATTGCTGTTCATCAGATAATTGAAGAGCTTAGGCAAAACGGTAAAGAAGGTTTGTTTAATGCACTCGTTTCTGAACACATCCTAAAGAATTTTTATGCCTTTGAACTTCTTATCGCACCATATGCAATAGGTCATTTAAAGATTTCTATGGTTCTTGAAGACTTTGGTTACAAAATGAAAGATGAAGATAGATTTCAGTTCTATCTGACTAATACATTGGAGACAAAGGAATTACATGAACTGCCATTTTTGCCTGATTTGGCAATAGAGGGAAAGAAGGCAAAGGAAATTAAGGAGAAGATACCGGTTTTGGTCATTGTTGGGAATCCACCTTATTCAGTCAGTTCTGAGAATAAATCCGATTTCATTGAAAAACTTATGGAGGATTATAAAAAGGATGTGCGTGATGAACGAAATATCCAGCCCCTCAGCGATGATTACATAAAGTTTATCAGATTTGCCCAGTGGAAGATTGAGCAAACCGGAAAAGGGGTAGTTGGTATAATCAGTAACAATTCTTATCTCTCTGGTTTAATCCATCGTGGTATGCGTAAACAATTATTAGATGTATTTGATGACATTTATATACTCAATTTACATGGCAGTTCCAGGCTCGGTGAGAAGGCACCTGATGGTTCAAAGGATGAGAATGTCTTTGATATAATGCAGGGAGTGGCAATTGTAATATTTGTGAAAAAGAATAAAGGAGAAAAAAATATTCTGTATGCCGACCTTTACGGCACAAGAGAAATTAAATATCAATGGCTCAAGGCAAACGATATAGAAACCACAAAATGGAAGAAGATTAAGCCAGCAAAACCCTATTATTTCCTTGCTCCAAAAGAGTTTAAGGGGAAAAGAGAATATCAGAAATTTTGGTCGCTTGTTGAGATTTTTAATGAATATAGTAGCGGGATTAAGACTCATAGAGACCATTTTATTGTTGCATTTACACCTAAAATATTACTTAATAAACTCGCCATTTTCGCCGGAAAAGAAAGTGATGAAATAGTTGCAAGATCACTGTATCTGAAAGACACCCGTGATTGGATTTTGTCAGTTGCGCGAAAATCCACCGATTTTAGGAGATTGAAAGAATCTATTGTTAGTTATACTTATAGGCCGTTTGATAAGAGGTTTATTTGTTACTCACCTCATTTGATTGATAGAGGATGTGATCGTTATCCTCTAATGAAACACCTATTGCAAGAGAATATTGCCCTGGTCACAACCAGAAAGACCCCGTCAACGCAAGAATTTTCTGCATTTGTTGCTGATTCTATCGGTGATATACACTTAATCGGAGATCAGAACTATTACTTTCCCCTTTATCTTTATAGAGAATCTGAAGACCACAAGAAGAAATCAAATCCCGGAAATTACATTTTGATGTTTGAAGAAAAAGAAAAATACACAGTCAAAACACCGAATTTCAAACAGGAATTTTTAAAATTTATAACTGCTGTATATAAAAAGAAAATTTCGCCTGAGGAGATTTTTAATTATATTTATGCAATTCTTTATACACCTTCCTATCGGGAAGCATATAACGAATTTTTGAAGATTGATTTCCCAAGAATCCCGTTTACGAATGATTACCAAATGTTTAAAAAACTAAGTGATCTGGGTGGCGAACTTATTAGCCTGCATCTTTTGAAATCTCCGGCATTAGATAATTCATTTGTTAAATTTCCAGTTAAGGGAACTGATAGAGTTGATAAGATAGTCTATGAAGAAAAGACGGAGCGGGTTTATATTAATGATAAACAATATTTTGAAGGCATTTATAAGGAATTGTGGAGTTATTACATCGGGAGTTATCAGGTGTTAGAAAAATGGCTAAAAGACCGAAAAGAGCGGATTCTTTCTTTAGATGAAATCGAACACTACTTTAAAATCGCAATGGCGATAAAAGTGACCATAGAAATACAGGACAAAATTAACAAAATTTACCCGGAAGTTGAAAGGAAAATAATACCGATAATAACAAAATAGATAAGACAATTCAAGTTAGTTGTCATTATAAGATTTTAAGTTCTACCATGTCAGAATGTTAAAACAAAAGTAATCTCTGTGATTTTTTCCCAAATAGAGCAAGCCTTGCGCTGATTATGGTTGAAAGGTTAGGGTTGGGAAGATGGATTGGTTATTGGGCCTGGGAGATAGTCAAACACCATAGGTTGAGGTACCGGAATTTATTTTCTACAAACAAAACTACCAAAAATTTCCATTTATCTTTTGAATATCTTTATGTTATCAAAGTAGACTGCTCCCCCTGCGCCGTATTCGGTGGATAGGGCAAAGGTGTCAGAAATTGATTTCTCTGCCGCAGGAACATTATCAGCAATCTTCTGTTTATTTATCCAGACATCCATCAATAAACTATCATAATCAAGGTGCACTTTTACATTATACCACAGATTTTTTTGCCACTTATATCCGGTTGGCTGTGGATCAACACCCCGCACATACACCAGACTATCGTTGAAATCAAAAAGAACACCGTTATATATCGTACCCAGAGTTGGGCTCAATTTTACAAAAAATCCTGCAAGCGCACCTGCCGGGCTCGTTTCCGGGATCATTAAGGCATATTCATAGGTAAGTCTATTCAATTTTTTTAAATCAAGTTCAATGCCATCAGTTCTTACCCATTGTGAAGAGCCACATATTCGGAAACTCTTAAATCCCTCATAGGAAAAAAGTGAATCAACATAGGTACTTTCACCGATTCCGGGCCAGATTTGAAACCAGTATTTTGACGGATAATCACCTGGATAATATTCTTCAAAGCCATCATAGAACAAAAGAATGTTATATACCATTACTGAGATTGTCTCAGAATATAAGTAGTTTCCATCTTCAAGTGATGCCTTTGCGTATATTGTATGGATTGAACTATCAGGGAGCGGTACTGTATTCCATGAATATGAATACGGTTGTTCTTCAAAGAACTTTACCAGTGAATCATCAATGAAGAATCCAAGAGTAGAAATTTTTTCACCGTCGATTACCCGAACTTTAATCTCAACAATTCCGTTAACAGTTTCACCATCTTGAGGATTGGTGATTTCAACTATTGACTCCCTATTACTACACCCCGTGGAGAACGTTATTAATATAAACAATAAAACTGCTTGACCAATTTTGCACATATTTAAATTATATTTAAAATTTAAAATCTGGCAAGCACAGGTTAAAAAATAAGAGAGGTGTTATTCTTAGATTGACAAAATATTGTTTTTGATTATAATTATAAATTATTAAACGACGGGTGTCTATGCCAAAAACCAAAAACTATTTTTAAGCCGGGGTGGTGGAATTGGCAGACACATACGTTTGAGGGGCGTAGGCCTTCGGGCATGGGGGTTCAAATCCCCCCTCCGGCATAGTGGAGGTTTCTATGAGTGTATTACTTCTTGTCTGTATTCTGATAAATTTCCCCTCAGAAATTCTTAAAACTGACCTTGACTGCAAGACTTATTCAATAGGAAAATACGATATTGGTTGGGCTCGCCCATTCATTCCCCCGGAACAGATGCCGAACTGGCCAAAGAGTGTGGGAGTGAATCCCTATTATGCACCCAGTGGTGTAAATCTTGCCGATATAGACAATGATGGCGATTTAGAAATAATCCTCGGCTCAACGAATAATCAGGTCTATATATGGGATTATCAGGGAAATCTTATCCCAGGCTGGCCGGTAACGGTGGGTGGTATGGTTCAAGCAAAGGTTGCGGTCGGAGATATAGATAATAATGGTGATATGGAGATAGTGGTCGCCGCCCGCAATGGTTATGTCTATATCTATAATCACGATGGCACGAGTTATCCTAACTGGCCCCAGAATGCCAATGGTACAATTGGTTTTGTTGCGCCAGTCCTTTTTGACCTTGACCGAGATGGAGACTTAGAGATAATAATGGCACAGATGCAGTCTGGACAGCCCGGACATGTCTATGTCTGGCATCACAATGGAACTATCTATCCAGGTTGGCCACAGAACACCGATTACCTTGCGGTTGCTTCAGTTGCAGTTGCGGACATTGACAATGATAATCTATTTGAAATAATCTGTCTATCTTATTACTCAGTTTATGTCTGGGACCAGAATGGTAACACCAAACCGGGCTGGCCCAAATTGAATGTCGCCGGTGGAATGAGTTATGCCCAGCCGGTCCTTGCGGACCTTGATGATGATGGCGACCTTGAAATACTACACTCATACTATTCAAGTGGACAGAATTATGTGGGCATCTATCATCACGATGGCACAAATTTTGCAAACTGGCCACAGACCTATCCTGGACCCCAGACCTATACGATGCCCGTGGTTGGTGATATTGATGGAGACGGCGATTTAGAAATATTCGGCGGTGGACATGTTTGGGGTGGACCCAGCCTGTCTGCTCGCCACCACAATGGGAATCAGGTTGGTGGTTGGCCGGTTATCTGTGATATGTTAGAATGTTCACCGGTTGTTTTTGATGTTGATAATGATAATTTACGCGAAGTCTTGATTGCCGATAATCTAAACCCCGGTAATTTTTATGCCTACGAAGGAAATGGTTCACTTGTTGCTGACTGGCCCATTGCCATAACCTCGGCTGCAATCGTTAATAGCCCTTCGGTCGGCGATGTTGACCTTGATGGAGATATTGAAATTGCTCTTTTGGTAAGTAACGGCACTGTAAATCTCTGGACAATCCCCAATATTTCATATCGTGGATATTATACTGATTGGGGAACATATTATCACGACCAGTGGAATACCGGCTGGTTCCATCCCAAACCACCCCAGAATCTGAATGCCACCGGAAATCCAAATCATATTAACCTTGCCTGGAATAAAAATAATGAACCCGACATCGCAGGTTATAATCTCTATCGCAGTCAAACTTCCGGCGGTCCTTACACAAAGATTAATACTACATTGATTACAGACACAACATACAATGATTACAATGTCACACCGGGAATCACATATTATTATTGTGGTACTGCCCAGATCAAAGCATTTACCGAATCCCGTTTGAGCAATGAAACATTTGCACAGGTTGGTATTAAGGAACAAAATAGTTCAAATCCTTCACATTTTGCAATCAGCCCTAATCCATTCAAAAAGTCAATCCAGATTTATGGTGATGGTAATATGGAAATCAGGATTTTCGATGCCAATGGGAGATTAATTGAATCAATGGATGGCGCGAATAGTATTTATTGGGAACCAAAGACAGGGATAAAATCGGGAGTCTACTTTGTTGAAATAAAGCAGGATAACATAAGAAAAGTGGAAAAGATTATAAAGATTCCCTAACTCTCGCCATAAATTTGCCACCGTAATCTTCCACAAATAATTGAAATAATGCATATAAAAATATAATCATAATAATTCGTCCGTGGTAAGCGTTTGGTAAGTGGCAGGCAGTAAAATTTATTATGATTAGAAGGCTATATAATGCCCGTTCCAAGGACAAATCTTTTAAAAAAAGCGGAAGTCTTTGTCGATAATAAATTTAAGAAATTATGGCGTTTAAGAATATATAAGGACTATGAAATTCTTGATTCGGCAGTAGATTGAAAGGAGATAGGTTATGCAGGAATCACGCTCTTTGTGCAGAACAAAATTGTTCATCTTTTTGATTATCTGTATTTTGTCTATAACCTGTGAGAAAAAAGACCGGAGGTTTGTTATGCAAAACAGAATAAAATGCCAGGTGATAAAAGATACCTGGATATATAAAGGACAGCCGAATAAGAACTATGGGGATGGTGGCGGCTGGAAGGACATCACCGACCCTTACCATCCAGTCACAATCCCAAAACTATTTCTTGGATTTTCCGGTACCGATAAAGAAATCGTCCTGTTACAGTTTGATATTACAAATTTGCCTAAAGATAAAAAACCAAAGCGCGCAATAGTGAAGTTATATAACGATTTTTCTGGCTCTGATGCGGCGATTCAGGTTGCGGCAAAACAGATTCTATCTCCCTGGGAAGAAATGGCAGTAACTTATAAAACCGCACCCAAAATTGCCAGCAGTCCTGCCTCTATTATTACTTTGAAAGGTGCGCATAATTATCGCGAACCCGGGAGATGGTATGAATGGGATGTGACACAAATCTTAGAAAAATGGCTTTCCGGAGAACCCAACTATGGCATTGCCCTTGACCCGGTTGGTGAATATGGTGTTGACCATGAGATTGTGTGTAAGGAGAATAAAGATAAAGCCGATTTCGCTCCGGTCCTTGAGGTGGAATATTGAATTGACAAATTCTAAACATCTTAACCCTAACCCAATAACCATCTTACTCGGGTCGTTGAGATTTAGACGGCAAAATATTAAAATTAAGAAGGTATGAAGTTGATCAGCTGGTTGCTTGACTTCAATTAAAAAGTGGCTATAATTTTTAAGATTTTTTAGAATGCCAGGTAGTCTAATAATTAATAACAAAGGAGGTCCAATGAAAAGAGCATTAATACTTGGCATTGTAGTTGGCTTGGTTTTTGTCGGCTGTGGAGACAAGGAACCACCGCAGGTCTCAATAACACAGCCCGCAAGTGGTGATACCGTAGGTGGAACAGTTACAATTACCGCCGAAGCCACAGATAATAAAGGCGTAACCGAAGTGGAGTTTTATATTGACAATATCCTCGTATCCACTGACCAGTCTTCGCCTTATTCCCATTCCTGGAATACAACCACCCTACAGGACAATTCCCAGCACAATATCTATGCCAAGGCTTTTGATAAGGCAAATAACGAAGGAACATCGGAAATAATTACTGTAATAGTAATTAATGCACCCAATACCCCGGCCACGCCCTGGGGTCCCTCAAGTGGTTATCAGGGTTCTCAATATTCTTATGAATTTTATACCTATGCAACTGACCCCGCAGGTCAGGGAGTGGCGATAAGATTTGCCTGGGGTGATGGAGATACTTCAAACTGGAGTTCATACCAAGTAAGCGGTGATACGATTGCGATGGAACACTCCTATCTATCAACCGGTACATTCAATGTCACTGCCCAGGCAAAGGATGTAAATGGCGCAACCTCAGGATGGTCAGGTGCACATCAGATTACCATCACCACCGGCTCGAGCCAGGCGCCTTACGCACCTACAATTACCGGACCAACGAGCGGCAATCCAAATGTCTCTTATGACTTTAATGCGACGACGACCGACCCGGATAATGATTTGATTTCAATAAGATTTTATTGGGGTGATGGTGATACATCAGAATGGAGTGGCTATGTGTCAAGCGGTTCTACAATAACAATGTCACATTCCTATTCTAATACTGGAACTTATAATATCACTGCCCAGGCAAGGGATATCCATGGTCTAAGGTCATCCTGGTCATCACCGCATCAGATTGTCATCTATACAGGGACAAATAACCCACCAAATACACCAACAATAACCGGTCCGACGAGCGGATATGTCACTGTTGTCCAGACATTCTCTGCAACCACGACTGACCCTGATGGACAGAATATCTCAATCCGATTCGCCTGGGGTGATGGGGATACCTCAAGCTGGAGTTCTTATGTACCCAGTGGTGGAACAGTTCAGGATACCCACACCTATACCTCAACTGGCACATATTCAGTCCGTGCCCAGGCAAGGGATGTCCAGGGTGCAACATCTAACTGGTCAAGCCCGCATTCCATAAATATCACTGAAGGAATTGTTATTACCAGGCCAAATGGTGGAGAGACATACTTATCTGATGAGTACCTTCCCATCCACTGGAACTGGTATGGTAGTTTTAGTACGGTAAAAATTGACTACTCCACTGATGGTGGAACTTCTTGGACAACGATCGTCTCCAACACCGATAACGATGGTTGTTATCACTGGTTAGCGGCTTACACCAGCACCACATACCCTAATTGCCGAATTAGGGTGAGCCATTCCACGAATCCGAATATTTATGATATCAGCGATGCGAATTTTACAATTGCTCGAGATACCATAACCGTGGTAATGCCCAATGGTGGTGAAAATTACTATGTTGGTAATTACTATCCAGTCCACTGGGATTGGACCGGAAACTTCTCCACCGCAAGCATTGATTATTCAACAGATAATGGAACTTCCTGGACATCAGTAATTTCATCTACTACGAATGATGGATGTTATGCCTGGGATGTAGCAAATGCACCTTCTACCACTGCCCTTGTTCGAGTTAAAAATCAGAGTGACGTCAATCTCAATGATGTAAGCAATTCAGTCTTTACGATTGCCAGACCCGCATTTACAGTTAAAAGGCCAAATGGTGGTGAGATCTATCGGAGCGGTGAACATTATCCAATACACTGGGAATGGGTCGGCGGCGTCAGCTCGGTTAATATTCAGTATTCAACAGATGGTGGGACGATCTGGACAAATATCGTTACCGGTGCAACCAATGACGGTTCTTACACATGGACCGTGCCGAATTTGAATTCAACCAATTGCCGTATCCGAGTGGTGAGTTCTCAGGATCCAAATGCCTATGACATCAGTGATAACAATTTCACAATCACCACAACCCAGGTTTCTGATTCAATTCAAGTCACATCCCCCATGCTCAATGACAACTGGATACAGGGTGGAGATTATTATATTACCTGGACCGGGACATATTCTGGAACCGTGCGTATTGACTATTCCACTGATGGTGGTTCTTCCTGGAATCAAATAACATCAAGCACAACTGGTGGTTATTATCTATGGTCAATCAGCGGTAACTTTGCAAGTAATAACTGCAAGATAAAAGTTACCAGCACCTCAAATCCCAGTAACTATGATGAAAGTGATATATTCACCATAAATCTCCAGACCATCACAATCACATCGCCCAAGACAAGTGATATATGGCTGAGCGGCAGGGATTATTATATCACCTGGTACTGGAATGGTGAATTTTCCACTGCCCGAATAGACTATTCAACTGATGGTGGTTCAACCTGGAATCAGATAACCAGTGCCACAACAAACGATGGTTATTATCGATGGCAATTGACTGATGCAATAAATGGAAACAACTGCAAAATCCGGGTTGGGGTTGCCAATACCACAAATTATGGCGTCAGCAACACATTCACAATCGCACCACAGACCATAAAAGTAACTTCACCACTCAATGGCGATATCTGGTATGCAGGAAGGAGTTATTATATCACCTGGGACTGGACCGGCGACTTTTCTAATGCCCGAATAGACTATTCTACTGATGGTGGAGCGACCTGGAATCAAATTGCCGCAAATGCCGGCAATTATGGTTATTATCTCTGGACCGTTCCCAATGTCTCAAGCACGAACTGCCGGATTAGAATTGCCAATACCCAGAATACCAACGCCTATGGTTTGAGCCAGACATTTGAAATCCGCAGTGGTGGAAAAATAAGGCGACGATAAAAGAAGCAGAAAAATAGTAAAGGGGAGTGGCGCCACTCCCCTTTTTGTTTGTAAAAGAAACTTTCTCCACTTATGGAGGAGCAATTAAAAGATTTTGTAAAAAATTCCTAAATATCCTTTAGGTATTATGTAGTTTACATCCCGAGTGCCCATATTGGGTTTGGTCTTATTGAGTAGATAGCCTGCACCACCTTCAAATAATAGAGAAAATTTTTGAGAAATGTCTTTTTTAACGCCTAAAATCCCGCCTCCATAAGGATTTATTGCCCATTCATATACGGCGTTATCATAGAACGATTTCCAGTAGCCCGCACCAACTTCGGTCCCGGTATAAAAAGATAAATTTGCATACGGGTTGAAGATGTATTTTAGTCTGAGACCACCGATGTATATCTGGGTTTTAAAATGTTCACCTTCGGGTTCCCAATCAGTAGTCTTGCATCCGATTGTTCCTGTATTCACAAAAATTCCAATTCCTATCTTATCACTTAGATAACCTATATTCCCTGCCAGTATCAACCCAATCTTTGAGGCATCAAGCCCACCACCTGCAAGCATTGATAAACCACCGGATATTTCTATCCCCATTCCCCCTCTTTTGCTTATCGGTATCCTGAGACTTGTCCTTCTTCCCTTTTTATCAATAGAAACTAAATTAACGGATTGAGTATTGGGCAGGATTTTTGCCCGGAATGAAAATCTTCCATTTGTTTGAACCTTTACCTTAAAATTGTTTATTAAAAGTTCACAATCAGGCTCGGTCTTGCCTTCAAGAAGGATAATCCTTCCGCTTTCTGTATTCTCAATTACCTGTTTTGTAATTTGTAGTGTAGGACCCGTATATCTTTTCTTTGGATTTATGACCTCAAAACAATAAACCTTCAAACTCCTTGATTCGAGCCCTGATTCGTCAACCGACCCAAGATAGAGATATATGTGAGGTAGATCTATTGATTTCACAACACAGGATTCTGATTCAGTCACTGTCTCATAAATAACATCACCAAATTCCGGGTCTTTGCCCAGTATGAAATGGACCTTTTCACCGGGTTTATTAAAGAAAAATTTAAAGGGATTTTTCTCGTCGTATTCAAAATAATCTTTCTGGTGTATGGTATCCAGGATTGGTGCTTGAGGAAGCAGCCTGGGAGATGCCGGCTTTTTTCCATAATAACAGATTGTGCCATAATTTTCATTCACTACTTCTGAAACACCACTGGCAGATATCTTTGCCGAACCTGACCAGACCGAGAGCAAATCCTGGTAATACATCTCAGATTCAAATAAGAATTCACCCTGATTCGTTGTTACTGTGCAGGTGGGGGTAGTAACCGATAGATTCGTATTGGAAACTGTTACTTTTATCTTGCCTGCCTTCATATAAATTCCAAGTCCCTTCTCCGGCATGCTCAATTTTTTTAATGCAATATCGGAATTGGGTAGGACATTAATCGTTATGCCGTCAAACTGGATATCTGCCCTGCCTAAAGAATCGGTCAATATTCTATCAAATAGTGTCAAATAACGGAAATCGTTTATCTCTTCGGGCTCAGAAATACCTTCTTTATGAACCAGAATCTTACCTTTAATAAACTCAAGTCTTGCCACAGGAATAGGTGATAACACCTTTATCTCAACTCGATTATTCCTTGCCCGACCTTCCGGCGTCCGGTTTGTAGCAATGGGCATTGAAGGACCGTAACCCTTGTAGGTCAAATTTGATTCGGGTATTTTGTGCTTTGATTTTAAATAATCACAAACCGCCCTTGCCCTTGCCTCGGATAATTTCTGTTTCTCGGAAGGTACACCAACATTGTCAGTATGACCGCCTATTTCAATCTTTGCACCGGTCAATTCCAGGAATTCCGCAAGGGAGTCAAGGCTGGAAAGACTCGCTTCTTCCATCTGGATAGTCTCACCTATAAATTTGAGATAAGAAAGGGGGAATTTTATCTCCTGGGGAACGGAGATTATGGACAGAATGAGAAATAGTGCTAACTCCATTATAATAAAATATACCGAAAAATAGAAAAAAGTCAATGCCTCTGCAAATTATGTATTAACGGGAGTATTGATTTATTTAGTGTAGGACAAACCTTCGTGTTTTCAATCTCTTTTCGCAGGGCTAAAGTCCTGCCCTACATTTGCTTTTTAGCACAGCCGAGGGGCCGACTCACCATAGGTAAATGTAAAAATCATGTAAAATTTGTAGTGATAGACCTTACTCGGCAAATTATTTAAAACCCGTGTAAACTTGGCGAAGACAGCTAATTCATATTGACATTGTGATTATATAAATTCGATAGCCAGTTTAAGAGCTAAAAATAAAATAGAAAAAATCGGCAATGACTAAGTAAACAAAATCATTGACATAAAAATATTTTTTATTATAATTCTATCATCAAGGAGGTAAAATGAACCTTATCAGTGTGTTTTTAATATTCAGCGCGTTTATGCCCGGTCCGTTTAAAACGATTCGGGCTCTCCAGAAAGAATATTATGCTCCAGAATATGTGAATAAAAAAACCGCAGATTTTAATCCCTGGACTTGGAATCTGGTTAATCTACCCGGTGGTGAAATCCTCGGCACATTCAGCAATCCCAATTCACAAAACCTTGTATTCGCCATTTCTTTTCGTGATGTCTGGCGCACGACCGATGGTGGCGCAAACTGGGGTCTGTCATTCGAAAACTGTATGCCTGCTGGGGGTGTGTTGTCAACACCCCAGAGAGGAATCGTGGTTGATGGTGGCGGAGTAGTCTGGATAACCTTGAATAGTGGAAATGACTGGGCAGAGGTCTTATACACCAACGATTTTCAGACTGCAAGTTTTGATGTTGCGGATACGGTAATCTATCTTGTTGACAGTATTCCCCCAAGGCTCTGGCGGAGCACAAATTCAGGATTATCCTGGCAGTTTCTCGGCACATTTAATAATCTCTATAACATTGACCAAATTACCCATCTCAAGAGTAATCCTGATGTATTCTGGCTTACGGGGCACGCATCGCCTGTAGATTCGTTTACTTATGTATATTTTTCGCCGTCCGGTACATTTGTGGATACAATCGTTGCAGGTGAGGTTATGGATATCCAGCCCAATCCCTATAATCCCAATCTTGTACTAATTGCTACTGACAACGGAATATACCAGTCAACATCAGCCTCAGGTCCCTGGACAAGAATAAATGAACCTTATGTATTTGGAATATTCCAAGCAGTGGATATTGAGTTCACGGGCAACGATACAATTCTTGTTTCAAGTTTTATCAACCCAGGAATATTCCGGGGTGTAAGACAGTACGGAATCTGGATTTTCAACTATGTTGAATCAAGGGAAATTGCAACCTTAATAAGTCATGCGGGCTCAGGGACATTCTATGCCGGCAGCCTTGGAAAAGGTGTATTTAAGACGACCAATAATGGTCTATCCTGGACCGTCCAGAGGAACAATCTTTATGCCCATACAATTATCAGTCCTGGTGCCGCAAGTTGTCCTTCACTGGATACAGTCGTTTATGCCATCGGCCTTGGTGGAACCATATATCGCATCAAAAATTATGGTACATCCTTTGATACATTGATGAACTTCCTCTTGATGGGTTCGGCAATAGAATCCGCGCCAACAAATCCGAATTTTATCATCGCATCCTGCATCCATATGGAGATTTCCGGAACAACATTCTCAATGGGCACAATATTTACCTCTTCAGATGGCGGTGTAAACTGGACAAAGGTGGATTCTACATATTTGCCTACAGATTTTCTGATTACAAGTGACCCAAATGTTATCATTGGCCTTTGTGATACATTCCTGATTCGCTCTACTACTGGCGGGACAAACTTCACACCCGTATTTGCAAAGCCTGTATCCCTTTCCAATCTTGCAGGGCGTGATACAATATTTGTAGCAACCTATGATTCAGTCTTTGTTAGTTACGACCGCGGTGCAACCTGGCAATTCTTGACGATTGACCCAGGTCAGGAGACCGATGAAATCTCGTATGACAACAATCAAAAAATCCTCTATCTCACCGATATCCCACTTTACCGCTACTATCTATTAACTGGCACCCTGGATAGTATAGCGATTAATGGCTATGCCAATTTTTCTACTGATGTCGCCCCAAATGGCAATCTATATTTCCTCTATTATGGTACGGATACTATCTATATTGCACGTTCATTTGATACCGGCAACACAATTGAACAGGAACCATTCCCCATCCCCCATTTCTTTGGTGGTTTACTTGCCTGTAATGGTGCATTATTCTATTACGAAGGTGGCAGGAGATTCTGGGTGAGCACCGATATTACGCATGGAGTTGCTGAAAACATAATAAGAGAAAATAAATTCTCCTTCTTTATTCCCACGCTCGTCAAGAAAAATTCGCTGGCGAAGATTTCCTTCGCGATAGACCATTCGCGCACTTGTTCAATAAAATTATATGATGGAACCGGACGTCTGGTTAAGAATATCTATGAGGCAGATTTCGCCCCTGGAATCTATAATCTTGAATTCAGCACTAAAGGATTAAATAGCGGGGTATATTTTGTTAGGCTGAATAGCGAGCAAGAACAGAGAACAAGAAAATTTATAGTCTATTAAAATTCCCCGCTTTGTAATAGAAGAAATTCTAGTTCTCCCTCCACTTACGAAGTTGTAGATAAGGATATTCTTTTACCACTGGCAATAAATATATAATCCTTGTCAAGGGCAATTTTTCAGACAACTTAAGTCTTGACAAAACTGATGTCTTGAATATTAATATAGTATCTGAAAGGGGGTGCGATGAGACTCATTTTTCTTCTCATAGCAGTAACTCTTACTGCCTCATTATATGCAGACTGGCAGTCAATCTGCCCTCCGGGTGGTAATATGAATGTAATAGCTATCTCACCGACTGACGATAACCTTGTTTACGCTGCATCCTACTCTTACCCAACACGGATATTCAAATCTACAAACAAAGGAGTATCTTGGAGTGAAGTAGGTTCGTTCAATAGCTATTGCTATGCTATGACGGTAAGTCAATCTGGAGTCATATTTGCAGGTTATTACGGATATATCTATAAATCCACAGATGGTGGAAATACCTGGACACAGTCATCATCTTTGGGAAGCACAGGGATATACGACCTGGAGGCACATCCCACTGATGCCAATACAATCTATGGCTGCGGTTACCGATATATCAGTTCAGGGAATTATGCAATAGTCTTCATAAAAACAACCAATGCAGGAAATAACTGGACTACCCTTGACATATACAGCGGCGGATATTCTTATGGTTATGGTATCGGAGTGGACCGCAACAATCCAAATGTCATTTTTATCGGTGGTAATGGTTACTCAACTACTTATGAACCAAAAATATTCAAATCTACCAATGGCGGGTTAAGTTTTACTGAAGTCTATTCCTCAACAACTGGCTACTATGTCTATGATGTTGCAGTCAATCCTGGTAATTCAAATATTGTCTATGCCTGTACATATTATGATGGAATATACCGCTCAACCAATGCCGGAACGGATTGGACAAAGGTATCATCCTCATACTACAATTATCGTCTTGGAACTACTCCAGCAAATGCCAATTATGTCTATTGCTCTGGATATTACTACTTTTATCGCAGTACTGATGCAGGCGCCACCTGGAGCGACTTAACATCCGGGCTCCCCTCTTACTATCACTGGGGTCTGGCGGTGAGCCGAACCAACCATCTGGAAGTCCTGATTGCCAATAGGGCTGGAGTCTTCAAAACAACAAGTGGTGGAACAACCTGGTCATTAAGCAGTGATGGCATTTATCTCGGATTACCAGTTGTTGCTGCCACCGCTGCACCTTCATTACCTACCACCGTCTATATCCAGGTTGAGGATGTCGGTGTATACAAGACGACAAATTGTGGTAACAGCTGGATTATCTGCCCTTCATTCTCAAGTTGCGGAGATATGTGTGCGATTGCGGTTAAATACACCGACCCCAACTATGTAATGGCGATCGAAGGTATGGGTTGAGGGACTGCCCAAGCTTATAAAAGCACAGACGGCGGGTCCGTCTGGTCATTGGCCGACCCTGGTTATTATGATACTGGTGGGGATATAGTTGCAGACCCCTTTAGCACCAATACATTCTGGAGTTGCGGTAATTATTTGAACGGTTCGATCTATATAATGGCCGCATCAAAGACTACCGACAATGGAACAAATTGGACCAGGTATAATCTTGCCACTGGTGCCGGAATGGCGCATACGCTTGCAATTGACCCAACGAATTCCAGTATAGTCTATGTGGGTGGGAATGAGAATAGTTTATCTGCGATATATAAAACCACCAATGCCGGATACAACTGGGCAAAGCTTCCTGCCACCGGTCTGGGTGATACTGTGGTCCTGGCACTGGCGATCGACCCTTCTTATCCAAATACAATATATGCCGGCACAAACAATGGTTGTTATAAATCAACCGATGGTGGTAATAACTGGGTAAATACCGGGTGCCCTGGTGGCTGGGTCAATGCCATCGTCGTTAACCGAGGGTCTTCTGTCTATGAAGGTGTATATGTTGGCACTAATTCCAATGGCGTATATTTGAGCACAAACTGGGGAACATCCTGGACACAGATAAATCAGGGTTTACAGGATCTCCAGGTCAATTGTCTTGGTAAAAGTCAGGCCACCTATATTTATGCGGGTACCCAGACTAAAGGTATTTATCGCTGGTCAGTTCAGGTAGGTAATGAAGAAGTAGATAATAATTTTACAACTAAGGATAATAGACTGATTATTAAACCCAATCCTGCTCGCGGCGAATTGAAAATTTCATACCAGGTACACAAGTCAACAAATGTCCTTCTTGGTATTTACGATACCCAGGGAAGATTGATACGGATATTAAAAGATGAATACCACCCTGCAGGTACATACTCTCTATTTTGGGATTTCGATAATATGAGCAAAGAAATTCCAGCAGGGATATATTTCTGTAGATTGCATACTGAGAATTTCAATATCTGGAAACGGTTTATTGTAGTAAAATAGGAATTTAGTCAGAGGGTGTTTCTTAAAATCCCCCTTAATTCTTCTTTTAATAGGGAAATTAAGGGGGATTAGCTTTATTTCGACGAATAAATAAATCGGCTGCATCAAGACTACCTACTAAATTGAAGTCCTCAGGACCGTAATATATTGACGCTGAAGAAATTTTAATTATACTAAGATTCAGGCGCCCGTAGTTCAATTGGATAGAACGGCGGACTCCGGCTCCGCAGGTTAGGTGTTCAAATCACCTCGGGCGCGTGAGAATAACCATCGGAGGTAAAAGATGGAATTTTATGAGGTGATAAGGAAAAGAAGGAGCGTTAGAAAATATAGACCCGACCCAATTCCTGAAGATGTTTTAAATCGCATCCTTGATGCCGGTCGTATTGCCCCTTCGGCAAAGAATATTCAGCCTTGGAAATTTATTGTCATAAAAGACCCGGAGAACAAAAAAAAGGTTGCTGAAGCCTGCCGGGGTCAACACTGGATGGCAGATGCAGATGTTATCATATGTGGCTGTGCCTTAGAGAAGATTGCCTGGGGAAGGATGGGTGGTTATATGAGTTCGTTTGCAGTGGACCTGGCAATCGCATTGGACCATATAATCCTTGCTGCAGCGAATGAAGGACTCGGGACCTGCTGGATCGGTGCCTTTGAAGAAAAGAGGGTAAAAGAAATTCTTGGTATTCCGGATGATGTTCGGGTTGTAGCATTGACCCCCATCGGCTACCCCGCTGAAGAACCAAAGGACCGGGGAAGAAAAAACATAGAAGAGATTGTTTCTTATGAGAGATATTGACCTGATAACAAAGAGGTAAGACGAACGCCTTAATAATTCGATATATGATGGGCAGATTAAGGCTGCCCAATTTGTTAAAAGAAATCCAAAAATTTCAAAGGGCTCATTTTTGTTTCCAGTATGAGAACCCCGGATTTCAATACTGCAGCCTCGGAAGTTTTTTTCAAAAATGTAGGGTAAACCTTACCCTCTCTTTTCTCCTCTTCGCCTGACAAAACGGGGATATGGTGAGGGTGAGGAGTCCATTAAAATTTCTTAATTACCGAAATTGTTAAAATGATTGGGGAGAAATTAAATGATTCCAATTCCAAAATGCAACTTTGAAAATTCAGCAGAACAAAAATTCTGTTCAAAAACTTATGGATAGATCCAGACTGTACTTATTCCTGAAGTCCTGTGAATCACTCGGTGATATTTACAACTTAACGGGTGCATATAAAGAGGCTATAAAGAACTATGAAAGGATGCTGCGCTTTAGTAACGACATAATAATTCAGACAAGGTCAAGGAGGAAGATTGCAGAGGTATATGGAAATCAGGGCAGACTGGATGATGCATTGAAGATTCTTAGATCGGGGCTGGGAATCCTCAAAGGCAATGCCTACGATGTTATAATAGAAAAGACTGAAATTCATATACTAAGATGCCGAGTTTTAATGCAAAAAGGCAAATTGGAAGAAGCAATGAGAGAGGATGGGAAAGGACTTGAGATGATAGAAAAGACGGGAGTTGATGATAAGAGGATGAAGTCTATTAAAGCAAAGGGATTTAATAATTTGGCCGCGATTTCTTATGTTAAAGGTGAATATGATAGGGCAATTGAACTTTTTGAGAAGTATCTAAAAATCTCCGAGGAAATTGGTGATAAGCGAGAGATTGGCAATGCAAGTAGCAATCTGGGAATTGTGTATCAAGAAAGAGGTGAATATGATAAGACAATTGAACTTTTTAATAAGGATTTAAAAATCTCTGAGGAAATTGGGAATAAACCCGGAATTGGTATGATAAGTGGGAATCTGGGAAATGTGTATTTTGAAATAGGTGAGTACAATAAGGCGATAGAACTTTATGAAAATAGTTTAAAAATCTCGGAGGAAATCGGCGATAAACAAGGAATTGGCATTGCAAGTGGCGGCTTGGGAGCGGCTCATTTGGAAATTGATAAACTCAAAGAAGCTGAAAAATATCTAAGAAAATCTAAGAAATCCCTTGAGCAAATTGGTGATAAATATTATTTAATATATACCTATTGCCCCTTTTCGGAACTAATTATAAAAAGAGGAGGAAGGCTTGAAAATGCACTTGAAAAGATGGCTAAGGCACTAAAACTTGCAGAAGAGATAGACTCAAAAGATGGAAGGGCATTTTGTTATTTTACCTATGGCAAAGTATATGCACAGGAAGTAAAAAATAGGAAATCAGGGGTAGAAAAAGCGAAACAGAAAAATGAATTAAGACGAGGTATGGAATATTTCAAGAAGGCGATCAAAGTTTATCAAGAATTGAAAAAGAAAAAATCGCTTGCAGATTGTTATTTAGAATATGCCAAGATGTTAAAGGAGATTGAGGAGTTAAGATATTTAAAACTCAAAGAAAAAGCCGAAATATACTTCAACAAGGCCCTTAAAATATACCAGGAACTGAAATTAAACAAAAAAATAAAGGAGATAGAGAAGAACAAAGAATCAGAAGTGTTGCCCCCTTGACAAATCTTAAATTGTGGATATAATAGGGGCGATGGCTCTATATATAGTGTTTTTTTCAGATATTTTTAAACAAACAGAAATGGATGCAGAAGGGCAGGATAAATTTATTTATAGCGGTCTTTATCGTTTGAATTGCTAATTAACTGAAAGTAGTGAGGTTATCTTGTGAAATGCCCCAGATGTGGCAAGGACTCAGACCGGGTTTTAGAGACAAGGGCCTCCCAGGCAGGAAGTGTCATCCGAAGGCGTCGGGAATGCGGCAGGTGCCATTTCAGGTTCACCACTTATGAAACAGTAGAGAGGATGCCGCTGGTGGTAATTAAACGGGATGGGACAAGGGAACCTTATGACCGTTCAAAATTATTGGGTGGAATAGCACTCGCCTGCCGCAAGAGACCGGTTTCGGTAGAAAAGATTGAAAGAATCGTCAATGAGATTGAAGATATTCTCTCCGACCGCTACCAGACTGAGATTAAATCATCAGAACTCGGTCAGATGGTTCTGGAAAGATTATTTAAGATTGATGAAGTCAGTTATGTGCGTTTTGCCTCAGTCTATCGGAAATTCAAGAATATTGATAACTTCCTAACTGAGTTGCAGCAATTAAAAAGGGGGAAAAAATGGAAGAAAAGGCATTGAGAATTGGTATTGATGAGACAATTCCACATGAAAAAATTTTTCAATATGTTATAAAGAGAGATGGCAAATTGGTACCATTTGACAAATCAAAGATTACCAATGCGATCTTTAAGGCTGCCAGGGCCGTTGGTGGTGAAAATAAAAAAATTGCTGAGGCACTTGCTGATGAGGTGGTGTTATTTTTATATACCTTAAAGGGCGATAAACCACCAACCGTAGAAGAGATTCAGGATGCGGTAGAAAAGATTCTGATTGAAAATGGTAATGCCCGCACAGCCAAGGCATTTATTCTATATAGAAAACAGCGCGAGATATTGAGAAAGAAGCGCTTATTAGAGAAGAGGCCCGAGGAGCGGGAGACCACTGACTATGCCCTTTTTGTTCGGACCTCCGATGATGACTTTGTCTCCTGGGACCGCCATCGGATTGTAGATGCCTTGATAAATGAAACAAATATTGATAAGGCAACTGCGGAAAAGATTGCCCGGGAGACCGAAGATACCATTTTAAATTCTGATGTAAAACTGATATCTTCTTCCTTAATCCGGGAAATTGTCAATATGAAACTTATTGAACATGGACTTGAGAATGCCCGTTTAAGACATACCCGACTGGGTGTCCCCTTATATGATGCAGAAAAGATTATTCTTTTTGCAAACCGAGAGAACGCCAATATCCCCCATAATCCAGAAGCCACAAACATGACCCTTGCCGAGACGATAAAGAAGCAATATATGCTCTCTGAGGTCTTTAGCAGAGAAGTGGCGGATGCCCATGTTCGGGGCGATATTCATCTACATGATTTGGGTTTTGGTGACCGTCCCTATTGCTCCGGACAATCCTTAGAATATGTGAAGAAATTTGGACTAAATTTGCCCAATGCCTTATCAATTGCTCGACCCGCCCGACATCCTGATACATTACTTGCCCATATGGTAAAGTTTTCTGCAGCACTGCAGGGGCATTTTGCTGGTGCAATAGGCTGGGATGCGGTAAATATCTTCTTTGCTCCATTCTTGGTTGGCATGTCAGATAAAGAGATCCACCAGATTGCCCAGATGATGGTCTTTGAGTATTCCCAGCAATCAGTTGCCCGTGGCGGTCAGGCAATATTCTCAGATTTGAATATATACTGGGAAATACCCAAACACTTCCGGAGTGTTGAGGCAATTGGACCCGGTGGGGAATACACCGGAAAGAAATATGGTGAATATCTTAATGAAGCACAGAAATTTGCCTGGGCATTATTTGATGTCTATCTTGATGGAGATGGAACCGGCCGACCCTTCTTCTTTCCCAAACCTCTGGTCCATTTGACCGAAGAATTTTTCAAAACCCCGGGTCATGAATCATTTTTAAACCACATTGCCGAGGTTTCGTCAAAGAGGGGTAATACCTATTATGTATTTGACCGGGGTGAAACTGCAAAGATTTCCGAATGCTGCCGGCTTTCATTCAAACTGGAGGAATCGGACATGAACGATGCCCATACCCCATGGAAGATGCGCTATACTGCATTGCAGAATGTCACCCTGAATCTACCCCGAGCCGCATACTTTGCCAGAGGTAATGACGAACTCTTGTTTAAGAAACTTGACGAATTGCTGAACTATGCAGTTATGGCCCATATCCAGAAGAAGGCATTCATTGAAAAACTAATTAATCTTAAAAATGAAGGTCCTTTGGCACTTTTGACCATGGAGCTGGATGGCGAGCCTTATCTGCGATTGTATCGTGCCACATATTTAATTGGACTTTTGGGATTGAATGAACTCGTTCAATTCCATACCGGTAAAGAGATGCACCAGAGTAAAGAGGCATTAAGATTCGGACTTAGGGTTCTTGCCTACTTATATTTAAAAGTTAAGGAACTGGCAAAAAAACATAATATGCGTTTTGTTATGGAGCAGACACCTGCCGAATCTGCTGCACACCGTTTTGCCCGGCTGGACCTTGAACACTATACCAACGACGCAAAAAGTGTAGTAAAGGGCGATATAAAAACAAATTCTGTTTACTACACAAACTCCACATATTTAAATGTTAGTGAACCAATTGACCCGATTGAACGAGTTAGAATAGAAGGGAAGTTCCACGATTTAATTGAGGCTGGTGCTCTAACCCATGTCTGGCTTGGGGAATCTCAGCCACCGAAGGAGTCCATTGCGAATTTTGTTATAAAGACATTTAGATTTTCGCGTAACGCTCAGATTGCCTTCTCGCCTGAGTTTACTACCTGTAATACCTGCTTCAAGACTGCACGCGGATTGAAAGAATCCTGTCCATTCTGTAATAGTTCAAATATTGACCATATCACAAGGGTAACTGGCTATTTCAGTAAGGTGTCAGGCTGGAACAAAGGCAAGAAGGCAGAACTTAAAGATCGGTATCGGGTGAAATTATAAAACAAATTTTTGTTAGGACAGGGTATAAACTTTACGCTTGAGGCTAAAAATCTGAAATACCTGTTGACTTTTTTATTACTTTGGATAAAATTTTATACTATGGAAAAGAACTTAAAAGTTTTGGGAATTTTAGTTATTCTGTATTATAGTTCCTGTGTTTATTCAATACAAATACCTCGTCAATACGAGAGATTAGATCTTGTTATTGTTAGTGATTATATCGGTGAGTCCTTTGATTTTACAGAAGCAAAGAAATATAATTTATTTCCCAAAGTAAAGGATTTTGTAGAAGCTCGCCTGTATAAAATAGAGCCCGGATGTTTTGAATTGGAAGTAATTACCAAATCGGCAAAGTATAAAGCAGTATATGGTGAAGAACAGTTGCCCGCAATCTTAAAGGATTACATTGAAAACTACGATGAAATCACTAAATCGGATAATAGTTATAAAAAGAAATGGAATATTATGGCATTTGACGACCAAAAATTGCCAATAACTTATAATGAAGTTGAAAAAATCGCCAAAGACCATATATTTTACTCCAATCCCTGTCTTATGGGTACAACCGGAGCTGCTTGCGGTGGTTTGATAGGTGGGTGCATTGCCGGCGCATATTCTATCTCTCCTCTTTATGGACCGTCGCGCGAATTCAATTATGACATTGTATTAATTGGTACCGCAATAGGTGGTTCTATTCAAGTTCTCCGGAGTTTGACAACTGGTAAAGAAGAAGACTTCAGGGAAGCAATTAAGGCAATAAATAATTCTCGGAGATTGGAAAAAGTGAAGTCATGAAATAATGCGCGAATGTCATTGGGTGCGTGATAATCTCGTTTTCCACAAACAAATGAGATTGTTTCATAGTTTTACATCTCGCAATGAGAAAAAAAGGCATAGAAAATTAGAAATAATATTTACCCTGTAGCATGTAGTAAAAAGTTCACGCCTGTTCCCTGGATACTTATTTTATGCAAGGCTAAAACCTTGCCCTACATTATTACTTTGCTTCGGTCTTTGCCTTGGGGCTTGCCTTTGTGTAGATATATTCTGCCTTTAAGTCCCAACGGCTTAAGGCTGCGAGTTCAAACTCGGTATTTAATTTTATGGCATCCACCGGACAACTCTCTGCACACTGCTCACAATGGACACAACGGTCATTATGAATCACCATTTTATATTTTTTCTCCGCCTCGTTTACAGTTGTTATTTCAATCGCCTCAGCCGGACAATCACGCTGGCAGGCATAGCAGACAATGCATTTTTCTGGTGTTAAAATCGGCGTCCCCCTGAATCCCTTAGGCACCTCAAGTTTTTCAAAGGGATATTTTACAGTGGCAGGTTTTTTGAAAATATGGCGAACTAACTCAGGTAAGAATGCTGCAATTTTCATAATACCACTCCTCCAAATCCGAAATTCGAAGCACGAAATCCGAAACAAATCCCAAATTTCAATAATTCAACCGACACTCTATCGTTAGTCGGTTGCGAAAAGCGTATCGTTTGTCGCTGTTCGCTAAACGAAGCCGTTTTTTGAAACCGAATCGCATTTCGCAACCGCAAAACGTTTAACCATTTTTCTAAATTCCGCATTTCAGATTTTGACTTTCTAATAAATACGGACATTCTCATTTCTCCATTTATAAAACAAGGTATTTAACGATTATCACAATCAATAACTGCAGAACCGCAAGCGGAGCAAGATAACGCCAGGAGAATGATACGACCTGGTCAATACGAATTCTTGCACAAACCGCACGTATCGCAGAAAGTAGTAAAATCACAATCAAGGTCTTAATAATAAAGAGTATAAATCCAGGAATCAAACCACCCGGAAATCCACCAAGGAATACCGCAGCAATCAAACCTGCACCAACAACCATTTCAATATCTGAAAGCAATCTGAAAAATGCGAGTTTTTTCCCTGAATATTCGGTGAATGTACCACCAACGATCTCGGTCTCAGCATGAGGAACATCAAATGGAACGCGCTCAAGTTTTGCCTGTAAGGCGATTAACGCCACAAAGAAACCGATTATATTGACCAAAAGAAGCAGTGGATTTTCCTGATAAAACCAGGTTATCTCCAAAATGCGCCAGGAACCAGCAAGTATCGCAGGACTCAATACTGCCAGGAATAGAGGCACTTCATAACCAAACAACATCGTCAGAACACGGACACCACCAACAATAGAAAATAGATTTGTTGAATGCCAGCCTGCAAGGAAAAAGGCAAGGGTCGGCAGACTCAATAAAAATAATACCACAATCAAATCACCATCAAAAGAATTGAAGGTTGACCATTTTTCATAATGCCAGACTGGAAGATACATTGCTGCTGTGGCAACAACTGCCAGGGAAAACACCGGTAGAGCTGAAAACATCCCCTTATCCGCCTTTTCAGGAATAATATCTTCCTTTGCCATAAGTTTTATAAAATCTGCAATTGGCTGTAATATACCACGATGTCCGGTATATAATGGACCAATTCTATTCTGCAAACGTGCATAGAATTTTCTATCCACCCATTCAGCAAAGGTGGAATAAAGGAATAGGAAGAGAAAACCAGGATAAATGAGAAGATATAGTATTGTTTTTAAAACTGCCATATGCCCTGCCTTGCTCGATTAAATCCGAAATTCGAAGCACGAAATCCGAAACAAATCTTTAAAAATTGTTTAAAGGTTTGGGTTTAGAAACAGGATAGGGTTTTGTTTACAGGTTTAGGGAATTGTCTGGTCAACAAAACCCACAAACCAAGCCCTATCACATTTCTAAACCTAAACCAAAAACCTTTGGTACGATATTGTTTAGAACTTGCAATCACAATGGCCATATTACTTCCTTCTTCGGTGGATTCTTTTTATAAAAATCAATTGACCATTTGCGCAATTCCGCCATCGTCATAATCTTTGTCTTTTTTGTCTTTATGTCATCAATCTGAATCACCCGCTCGGCACAGCAGATGCACGGGTCTATCGCTGCAAAAATCAATGGTATATCTGCAATAAATCCATTCTTTAACATATATATCGTTGCTGGATAGTTCGCAAGGGTTGGTGCACGAACCTTTAATCTTTCGGGTTTATCTGTGCCATTTGATTTGATATAATGAATATTCTCACCGCGCGGTGCCTCATATTTACTCACCACCTCTCCTGGCTTGACCTTACGTGGTGCCTTTACTTTAACATCACCTGGCGGTAAATTCTTAAGAATATATTCACACATTTTGTAAGATTCAAATAACTCTTTAACGCGCACAATTACCCTGCCGAGCACATCACAGGTATCCGCAGTGCAGACCTCAAATGGGATCTCACCATAAGCCGCATGAGGGTCATCTTTGCGCACATCCCTTGGAATACCTGATGCCCTAAGCGTCGGTCCCACAGCACAGAGTTCCATTGCCTTTTCCTTAGGCAGTTTACCAACACCCACAAGCCTTGCGAC
>JBDRWI010000014.1:0-40459 GCA_039802265.1 Caldifarciminota bacterium
ATGGTTTTTATTCAAAATGGATGTTATATCAGGGAATAATTGAGTTGAATAAAGAAACGAATTTATGGATTATATTTTTGGTTGCTGCAATGTTTGGAAGCGTTTTGACTTTAGCATCATTTTTGAAAATGACACACTCTCTATTTTTAGGTGAAAGACCAAAGGAACTTGATAAGGTGCGTGAAGTGAGATTTGGAATGATAACGCCTACACTGATACTTGCTTTTCTTTGTATTATATTCGGTATTTTTGCCGAAAAAATTCCCCTCGCACGATTGATATATCCATCCTTACCATTCTTTAAAATTGAACCGATTGGTTTCTGGTCTGCAGGATTAACGACAATTTTAATGATTTTAGGTCTTGTAATCGGATTGATTATATTTATTTTTGGAACCGGACTCAAGCCCAGGAAGGGAAAGGTATTTGTTGGCGGAGAGGTCCTTGATACTGAAGAGGCAAGGATTACCGGTCCGAATTTTTATTCATCTGTCCACCAAATTGATATGTTAGAAAAGACATACAAATTTGGTGAAGAGGGGGCGTTTGATTTTTATAATTATCTCCGCGGGGTATTGGGTGGATTTTCAGTTCTTTTCAGAGAAGTGATTAATCAATTCTTTGTCATAATCTATCAGTCTTTGTCAAGAATTGTAGTTGCGCTTGGAAGTATCTTTTCTGCTATTCACACTGGTGAGTTGCAGGGATATATAGGTTTGATATTTTTAGGGCTATTGATAATATTGCTACTGTTAGGAGTGAGATAATGATTGAGATATATCTATTTTTAGTCTTTATGATTATCGCTGCAATCATTGCGATTGAAATAAAGGATTTGCTTGCAGCAGCTATTGCTGTTGGCGCAGTTGGCTTTTCAGTGGCAATTCTTTTTATTTTGCTCCAGGCACCAGACCTTGCTATTGTTCAGATTGTTGTAGAGATTCTTACATTGATAATATTTGTCGCTGTAATTTTCAGGACAACGGATATTGACGCGACCGTGGATAAAAAACTCACACCAGCACAGATTGTAGGTTTGGTTTTTTATGGGTTTTTTGTGATACTATTTATTGTTGTAATGGAGCGTATATTCAACACTCTGCCACCTTTCGGCTCACCAATTATGAAAGTGGCGAGCGAATATATAAAACTGGGTTTGCCCAAAGTCGGTGGTGCAAACATTGTGGCAGATATAATCCTTGATTTCCGCGGACTTGATACACTCGGTGAGGCAACGGTACTATTCACATCAGTGATTGGAGTACTGGCGGTGATGAGGAAATATGGGAAAAAGGCAACTTAAGGCAATTGGGGGCAATACGAGGCTTGTTAGAAAAAGGCAACTTAAGGCAATTGGGGGCAATTAGTGGCAGGAGGAAAAGAAGGCATAATGAGACAAAATAAGATAAGAGAAGGCAAAAGAGGACATAAGAATATGATAGTATGGCAGAGTATTGATCAACTTGATATGATTGTTCAAAAAATTCTAAAAAAGATACCCAAGTATGAATTTAAATTGCGTTCACAGATTGATGACGCCTCAGATTCTGTAGGAGCAAATTTTGTAGAAGGTTATTACAGTGGATTTCTTACTGAATATATCAGGTTTTTGACATATAGTCGTAGGTCATTGGGCGAGCTTCAAGAGAGAATAAGAAGGGTTTTACGCAAAGGTTATATTACAAAAATTGAATTCGATGATTTTGATGAAAGGTCTGGAAAGACAATGTTTCTTTTGAATCGCTTGATATACTCACTGAAGAACAAACAGAATTGCAAAAGGAGCAAAAGTGACTAAATTATCACTGAGCGCCATTTATTATCTTTGGTTGCCCTGTTTTGTTCTTGGTTGCCATCAATTGCCACTTGTAGCCGTTAATTGCCCTGAATTGCCATTAAATGCCCTGAAATGCCTTAAATTGCCATCGATTGCCTTGGTATGCCTTGTATATTGGAGGTATTTATGAGTTTGATCGTCAGGCGTATCACAAACCTTGTCAGTGGTTTTATATTTATGTATGGTATCTATATTATTTTGCATGGACATTTAACACCGGGTGGTGGTTTTGCTGGTGGCGTTATTGTTTCGGGTGCATTAATTTTGCGGGTCCTTTCTTTTGGAAGTGCTGCGGAAAAAGAAAAAAGATTATCTACGATTGGTTCGGTATTTGAAAGTATCGGTGCCCTGCTCTTCTGGGGTGCAGCGTTTACGGGATTATTGGTAGCAGGTGTATTCTTTTTGAACGAACCCATTTTTGGACTCGGTAAACCCTTACATCTTTTCAGTGCTGGTTTGATACCAATATGTAATATTGCGATCGGTATAAAGGTTTCGGTTGGCCTATTATCTATTTTCCTTGCCCTTGCCGCATTGAAATATATAATGGAGGACTGATATGAGTGAAAAGCCGATAAACGTTAACCGTGAACCGTTTACCGATTATGAAAATTTTGTTTTTGATTTTGAAAAACTTGATGTCTATCAACTTGCGCTTGATTTTGTTGACGAAGTTTTTGAAATTACTTCTAAAATACCGTGGCAATTGCAAAGTTCGCTCGGTGACAATTTCAGACGTGCCGCACTTTCTATTGTGAGCAATATTGCTGAAGGCAGTGGTAAGATTTCTAATAGAGAGAAAAAGCATTACTACAAGATAGCACTAACATCCGACCGTGAATGTATCCCAATGATAACGCTTTTGAAAAGGCGTAAGCTCATAAGTCAGAATATTTATGAAAATCTCCGCGAAATTTGCATTCGTATTTCTTCTATGTTGATTAAACTTGAGCAATCGGTTAACGGTAAACGGTCAACGGTAAAAGGTACGCATAATTATGATGTCGGTCAACGGTCAACGGTAAACGGTAGACGATATAATAAGGAGGACTAATGGTTGTTTTCGCAAGTTGTATGATTTTATTTCTAATTGGTTTGTATGCAGTTGTTGCAAAGCGCAATTTAATAAAGATTGCGATTGGATTTGCAATAATGGAGTATGCCGTAAATTTGCTCTTTGCATTAATTGGTTTTAAAAAGGGCGCGATTGCACCAATCATAACGAAACTTGATATGCCTCATAATTTTGTTGACCCGGTCCCCCAAGCACTTGTTCTTACCGCAATTGTGATTGGTCTTGGAACAACTGCATTGCTCCTATCCTTCATTGTGCGCATATACGAAAAGTTCAAGACATTTGATGTGAGTGAGATAAAGAAGTTAAAGGGCTAACAAGAATGGGTGAAGAAGGGAAAATAAGGTTGAAAAGGGGTAAAAAAGGGATAGTTGAAAAAGGTATGGGTGAAGAAGGAAGAAAAGAGGTGAATGGGGGAAAAGGAGTGAAAGGCTTAATGGGCAAGGGATATACCAAGTTAATTGTATGGAAAAATGCTTGTGAATTGAGGAAATTAGTATATGAAATTACCAAAAAGTTCCCGACGAAAGAAATAAGGCGTGTAACGCAGATGCGTGATAGCGCAAGGTCTATAAAGCAGAATATTCAGGAAGGATACAAGAGAAGTTCAATCGGTGATTACATTCATCATCTTTCAATTGCCCAAGGTTCTCTTGGTGAACTTTCTGGCGATGTTGATGATTGTCTTGAGGATAATCTCATTAATAATAGAGAATATGCAGTTCTCAATAATTTAATTGTGCGGACAGATTATCTCCTGATGAGATTAATTCAATCACTCACCAAAAAGAAATTGGAGGTAACGGCATGATTAAAATATTATATCAAGCCGCGTTTTCCCCTCTTTACCCGTTTTTTCCCCTCTTCTCCCTTTTAATAAGGAGGAGAGCATGACCTTTCTACCACTTTTAATTGCTATACCTTTGTTATCTGCCTTCCTCATACCTCTTCTCTCTAAATTATGGAAACCATTTGCACCAATTATTGGCAATATTACTACTTTTTTATTATTTGTTCTTTCGTTATATGGAATTGCAGTAATCCAGGGATTTCCGATGCTCGTTTATAAATTTGGTAACTGGCCACCGCCGATCGGTATCGTATTTAGTTTTGATGCCCTATCGGCATTTATGGTATTGGTGATTTCAATTGTAGTATTTTCTGGGGCAATATTTGCTGTCCGTTATTTAAATCATTATACAGGTCAATGGAAATTCTGGACATTATATATGTTGATTACTACAGGTTTAATGGGTATTTCTGTAACCGGTGATTTATTCAATATGTTTGTCTGGATAGAAATCTCTGCAATCGCTTCTTATGCCCTTGTGAGTTTCGGTATAGAAGCAGAAGAACTTGAGGCTTCTTTTAAATATATGGTGATGGGCGAAATCGCCGGTATGACACTTCTTTTGACGATAGCATTGATTTATGCCAAGACTTCTACATTGAACCTTGCGGATATTGCCCTTTCTTTGCAATCAATAAAGGATTCGGCGTTCTACTGGTCCGTCCTTGCGCTTTTACTCTTTGCCTTTTCAGTAAAGGCAGCACTTGTGCCATTCCATTTCTGGCTCCCCGATGCCCATCCGGCAGCACCTGCCCCCATTTCAAGCCTTCTATCCGGTGTATTTATCAAAGTCCTTGGAGTTTATACAAGTGCCCGGTTTATTTTTAATATATTCGGTCTCAATCGTGAAAATGCGCCTTTCTTCTTTAATATTCTTATTGGCTTGGGGCTTTTATCAATAATCTTCGCAGGAGTTACTGCACTAAACCAGAATGATTATAAACGCCTGTTGGGATATTCTACGGTTTCCCAGGTTGGTTATATAATGCTTGGTTTAGGGGTTGGTAATTTTTATGGTGTTGCGGGTGCAATACTATATATCCTTGCCCATGCACTTGCCAAAGGCTTACTATTTTTAACATCAGGTTCTGTAGTATATGCAACCGGCACGAGGGATATTAATAAACTGGGTGGTCTTGGTGAGAGAATGCCGACAACTGCCTGGAGTTTTAGATTTGGTGCTTTGTCTTTGATAGGACTTCCACCACTTGTGGGGTTCTTCGCAAAATTTTTAATCGCCATTGGTGCGATAAAACAAGGGTTCTTGTGGCTTGCAATCGTGGCAATTGGATTCAGCGGTGTTACCCTTGGTTATTTGCTAAAGATTGAAAACAATGTATATTTGAAGAAAAATGGGGTAGAGGCTAAAGAATCTCCATTCCTTATGCGTGTGGCAATGGTATTTTTGGTCATTTTAATTATTCTCTTGGGAATTGGGTATAAACCAATGATGGATTTTGTGATACAACCGGCGGCTGAGGCTCTACTCAGAGGAACTGAATACATCAATCTGATATTGGGAGGATTATGAGCGATAAGGGTGAAGAAGGGTTAAGAAGGGTCAATAAGGGTGAAAGGGGGGATGGGCAATGAAATATGTAATTTATTTCATCATTGGTTTTTGCTTGTGGTTGCTTTTAACTCTGACAACAAATTTAGATCATATACTTGTTGGTGTGATTGTAGTTCTCTTGGGGACAATATTATTTGGTGGTTATTTTACGGATAAACCACAAAAATTGCTCCAGCCGCATAGATTATTCTGGTTGATAATTTATGTTCCTGTATTTATATGGTATATGATCAAAGCAAACCTTGATGTAGCATACCGAACTCTCCATCCCCAGAGACCATTGAAACCAGGTATTGTTAAGATTAAGACGAATCTGAAATCCGATACCGGAAAAGTATTTTTGGCGAACTCAATTACCCTTACCCCAGGAACGATGACCGTGGACATAGATGGAGATTATCTCTACATCCACTGGATTTATGTTCAGGCAACCGATATTGAGAATGCATCAAAGATTATTGCCCGACCATTTGAGCGGTTTTTGAGGAGGATATTTGATTAGCACCCGAAACCCGAAAAGATGTTCAAGCGTTTTACGGTTGCGAAATGCGCTAAGGTTTAGAAAAGCGGTTTCGTGTTACGACCAACTACAGACGAATCGCTTTTCGCAACCAACAAACAACGACATTTCATTTGGATTATTGAAATTCGTGATTTGTTTGGGATTTGGTGCTTGGGATTTGGGATTTATAGAGAAAAGTGCATTTGCTCGATTTATCTGGCATTCAATGAGGAGTGTATTATGATTCTGATGTTTATAGTTCTTACCTTCAGTGCGTTCTTATGTTTATATAGAATTCAG
Organism: Caldifarciminota bacterium; assembly: GCA_039802265.1. Taxonomy (GTDB): domain Bacteria; phylum Hydrothermota; class Tepidihabitantia; order SM23-42; family JAOAFX01; genus JBDRWI01. Next base: position 6,138 of record JBDRWI010000014.1, read on the forward strand.
CAGGGTCCGACAATTCCGGACCGTGCCGTGGGTGTGGATATTATGGGAACGATATTTGTAAATATTACTGCTCTCACCGCAATATTCTATAATCTGCCTTATCTTATGGATCTGGCAATCATCATCGCCTTGTTCAGTTTTATTGGCACCCTTGCCCTTGCAAAGTATCTGGAAAGAAGGAGTTTAGATGATTAGCCCGATTGGCTGGATAATAATCTGGATTGGAATTTTGTTTAATTTGTTAGGAACCGTGGGACTTGTCCGATTCCCTGATATTTACAATCGTCTCCAGACTTCTACAAAATGTGTTACCCTTGGTTCATTCGGTTTAATGATTGGTATATTCTTGCTTTATGGCTTTTCCCAGACGGGTATAAAGGCGTTAATCTGTGGTGTATTCTTGCTTTTGACCAATCCTGTGGGTGCCCATGCAATACTGAAAGGGTCGCTCCATTATGGAATAAAACTCTGGAAAGAGTCTATTGTTGATAAATACGGTGCTGAGAAGCTTGGTGGAGAGCAGATAGAAGAAAAAGGGTTAAGAGGTGAGAATAAGGGTGAATAAGAAAAATAATGTAGGGCAAGGCTTTAGCCTTGCAAGAATATCCGGGAGGCAAGATGCGTAAGCCAAAATTAAGGGAACTTGGTGAGGCAATAAGGGCGATATTTAAAGGTCCTTATACAAGTAAATTTCCGTTTAAACCTTCGCCAGCGGCAAAAAGATTTCGTGGTAAAATAGAATTTAATTTTGACAAGTGCATTTTATGCGGTGCCTGCGTTGAGGTATGTCCGGCAAATGCCCGTGCCCAGATTGATGATAAAATCAAAAGAGTGCGCCGGGAGATCCATTATCAGGAGCGTTGTATATATTGTGGTCAGTGTGTAGCATACTGCACAACAAAAGAAGGGATATATCACACCCAGGAATATGACCTGGCGCAGATAACAAAAGAAGGTTATGACAATGCGATTGAGAAGGAATTGATTCTTTGTGAGCGCTGCGGTGAGGTGATCACCACCCGGGCGCAGTTATTATGGATTGCACGCCGGGTTGGCGAACTTGCCTATGCCAATCCCAATCTATTTTTGGTATTATCACAAGAATTCGGTGAGGAGGCGATACCCAAAATGCCTTCTCCACCACCATACCGTAGTGAACATTTAAGATTTTTGTGTCCATCCTGTAGAAGAACCGTATATCTCCAGGAAGTCTGGGGATATTAAAAAATGGTTTTTGGTGAATGGGCTTAGATGCTGATATGGCAATTGGGTATAGTAAAAGTTAAATGTAAACTTTTGGTATCACCTGTTTTGCAATAGAAAAATATGTGCCAGGATTGAATCGTTATAGTTGTTGTAAACAAGATGTCTGGTATAATACATATTAGGGTATAATAAAACCAATATTTTTTATCATAATCTGTTTAGGACACAATAATTATTAACAAAGGTGAAGGGTGGTAAGAACAATCGCAAGGTTGACAATCTTCCGTTTATGAATATAATTAAAATTAAGTAAATATCAATGGGCCCGTAGCTCAGGTGGTTAGAGCAGCTGACTCATAATCAGCGGGTCGTGGGTTCAAGTCCTACCGGGCCCAGTCTGCTTGAATTTTTAATAGATTATGAACTGGTCTGTTCATCCAGCCCGGGATAATCCGGTAAAAACAATTCTAAGTTTAATTTTTATTTTTGGATTTCTTTTTTTTGTTCTCATCTTTTATGGTCTGTTATGGGCATTGCTGGGCTTCATTTTTCTCTTTGCCTCACTTCATTCCTATTTCTTTCCTACTTATTATGCCATCGATGAAGAATCCATTCAGATTAGGAATATCTTTACGACACAAAAGAGGAAGCTCAAGGAGTTTAAAAAGGTTTACTTGGGTAGAAATGGTGTGCTTTTTAGTCCGTTCAGGCATAAGACATTCTTGAACCAATTTCGGGGTGTCTATCTTTTATTACCACCCGAAAAGGAAGAAATAATTTCTTATCTCAATAATCACATTGTTTCCATAATTGAGGGAAGAAGTGAGTGATATAGACATACTCGCACAGCGGTATGCTGCAGATTTTACAATTCCAATAGGACTTGCTCAAATAATTGCCCGCCGTTTTCCGAAATACGATGAGGCACGGGATTTTTTAAGTCCATCGACAAGCAAACTTTATCCTCCCAATACAATGCCTGATATAGAAGAGGCATCGAAGGAGATATACAATGCTATCCAGAGAGATTTTCCAATATTGATCTATTGCCACGATGACCCTGATGGTTATACATCAGCAACGCTGATTTATAAAACAATTTGTGATTTGAGAAAAGGGGGTAGTCCCGAAATTTTTATCTATCCGATAAATCGTGAGAAGGATGGATATGTTTTAAATCCCGTGGTACTCGATGAATATATAAAAAAAGGAATCAAGACCATCATTACGGTTGATTTTGGAATAAGCAATCCAGAAAATTTTCGCATTGCCCGGGATAAAGGGCTTCACCTTGTGGTCTGTGACCATCACGAGACCAATATTACAAAATTTTCATTTCCGGCTGTTGACCCTAAAAGGGTTGATTCAAAATATCCTTTCCGTGAGCTTGCCGGGGTCGGCGTTGCCTTTAAATTGTCTCAATATTTATTCCAAAAATTTCTTGGATTGAATGCCCATGATTACTACAATTTAAAAAAAGAATTTTGGGCGATTACGATGCTTGGAACTATTGCGGACCGGGTTACACCAATTAGTGAAAACAGGATTTTTTGTTATGAAGGATTGAAGGCAATTAATAAACTTGACCTGCCATGGGTAAGATATTTCTTAAAAGACGGACCTATAGACTTTCCGAGGGTCATCTCCGAGTTAGTGCCGATATTCATATCTGCCGCACATTTAGATTCTAAGTTGGGCATTGAATTACTAAATTCTGGAGGCGTTGAATGGGTCTATAAAACCATAAATGAATTAAAGTTAGTTGAGGAAGAGCGTAAAAAATTAATTGAAAATTTTACCAGTGAGGCAATTAGTATGTCAAAGGTCTTTGAGGGAGTGGTGTTTTCAGTATTTACCAAAACTACCAATGGACTCAAATTGCACCATTTAGGTGGCATTGCATCCCGATTGAGAGATCACTTCGGTAAAACTGCCGTTGTCCTTTTGTTGCAGAATGGACGATATTTTGGTGAATTGAGGTCATACAAAATAGACCTTTATGAGTTGCTCAATAGTATGAAGTATCTATTTATTGATTTTGGGGGGCATAAAAGGGCAGCTGGATTTTCAATGGCGGAGGGGAATCTTGATAAGTTTATTGAAGAGGTGTGCAATTTTATATCAAGATATAGTAGATACGATTCTGAAATTAAAACTGAACCCGAGGCAACAATTGATAAGACGCAGGTAAGGATTCTTGAACCGCTTATGCCTTTTGGTGACGGGAATCGTGCTCCCATCTTGACTGATGGCGTGGATTTATATACAATAGACCATAAGTTTAATATAATTGACTTAGGACTATGGCAAACTTAAACTTCAATCTAAAGGAATTAAATATCAAGATAGTCTATTACGGCACTGGTCTCTGCGGCAAGACAACCAATCTCCGTTCAATATTCGCTGCATTTCCGCAGGATAGGAAGGGCAAGATGATGAGCCTTGCTACAGAGTTGGACCAGACTTTATTCTTTGATTTCCTGCCGGTTGATTTTGGTACTGTAAAGGGGTGGAAATTGAGATTTCACCTCTTTACCGTGCCGGGTCAGGTCTATTATAATGTCTCAAGAAAACTTGTCCTAAAGGGGGTTGATGGGCTGGTCTTTGTTGTCGATTCACAGCAGGAGCGACTTGAAGAAAATATTGAAAGTTTTAATAACCTGATGGACAATTTACGGGATTATGGCTTGAGTATTAAAGATATTCCAATGGTGATTCAATACAATAAGCGGGACTTACCCAATATTATGCCAATAAGTGACCTCCAGCTATATATTAACAAAGGTGGTTATACCTATTTTGAGGCAGTAGCAATAAGGGGTATTGGTGTATTTGATACCCTCAAGTCAATCTGCCATCTGACAATTTTGAATCAGATTGATAAAATACCCAATATTAGTGATGGGAAATAAATTCTCATTTTGATAAAATCTATTGTTTATGAAAATTTTCGATTCCTTATCTTTTTGTGCAATACTCATTTTTGCTATAGAAAGTTTTTCTTCATTTTTCAAGACTTAAGTCTTGCTGGGCGGGCACGAGATTTGCTACTTACTTAAAGAGGAGGTGGCTTATGAAATTTATCGCAGGGGTAATATTGGTCGTATCACTTATGTTTGGAGGCAGGCTGGGGATTGGCATAAGTGGTGGTGGTCAATATGAGGTAAATTTTGGCGCATTAAAATATGAAACCTTACCGGCACTCTTTTATGGCGGTGAATTCCATCTCCAGGCTGAGGCACTACCGAGTATGTACCTTGAGCCCCTTGTTTTGTATCTGAATGATGGTAATAACAAGGTTCCTGCCGGTGGCGTTGGTTTAAGGATAAATGTTGCACCAAGATTGGGTAGATTCTTCCTTGCGCCATTTTTCGGACTTGAAGGTGACATACTATTTTACAATTCAGGGATTGACCTTAATCAGGCGTTGATGAACAACCAGTTGGCGGTTTATTTCCGCGAGTCATCACCGAAGACCGCGGGCCTTGGTTTTGGTGGTGTGTCATTATATTTTAGTAAATCCTTATCCCTTGATTGCCAGTATCGCTACTACAGTTTTGGTAATGGAATAGGTATTAAAATGGCATGGGCTGGGTTCACATACTACATAAACTGGTGATAAAAAAATTTGAATTTACTATTTCTTCTGGTGGAGCAAACGGGATAGATAGGTGGGTTGAATCTTCAAGACCCGGCTTGCCCGGGTTTGATTGCCTCCGCACCTTTTTATTACCTCTTTGATATACTTGATTTTGAATTCATTCACTGCCTCTTTCAGGCTTTTATCATAAGTAAAAGGTATCTCCGGGGATTCCTCAGGAAGCATGAGCGAATCATCATTTAAGGTTTCGGTCGAGGTCAGTACTACTGCACGTTCAATAACATTCTGCAGTTCCCGTACATTTCCGGGCCAGGGATAATTCATCAATCTATCAATCGCCCGGTCAGATATTCGCTTAATATTTTTGTTCATCTGCTTTGCATAATAGGTCAGGAAGTGTTCCGCAAGTATCAGGATATCGTCTTTTCTTTCGCGTAAGGGTGGAATATAGATGGGAAAGACATTCAAACGGTAGAAGAGGTCTTCTCTGAAGGATTTATTCTTGATCTTCTCTTCAAGATTTTGATTCGTCGCTGCGATGACCCGGACATCTACCCTTATGGTCTTGGTACTGCCCAGTCTTTCAAATTCCCTTTCCTGAAGAACCCGCAGGAGTTTGCTCTGCGTCTCCAGAGCGAGGTCGCCAATTTCATCAAGGAAGATTGTTCCCTGATTGGCGAGTTCAAATCTCCCTTTGCGCAGACTAAGTGCACCGGTAAATGCCCCCTTTTCATAACCGAAAAGTTCACTTTCAAGAAGGGTTGATGGAATTGCAGCACAACTTACTGCAATAAATGGTTTTTCTCTCCGGGGACTCAGGCGATGAATATAACGGGCAATCAGCTCTTTTCCGGTGCCGTTTTCACCGAGAATTAGAACTGATGTATTGCCAGGTGCAACCTTCTCAGCAAGGTTTAAGACATTCTTAAATTGTTCACTCCGTGATACAATTGCATAGCGGGCGTCAATTTCATCCTTTAAAAGGTCTTTATATTCATGAATTCGCTGGTGAAACTGGGCATTTTGAATGACCTGCGCTGACTGATAAGCGATTAGAACCAGCAGGTCTTTATCCTCCTCGGTCCAGCCCTTTTCGTCTATTTTATTCAGTACTTCAATCACACCGATTGTCTTACCGGAGATAATAAGGGGGGCAGCAATTATTGAGCGGGTTACAAAGCCGGTTGATTTGTCAATCTTCGGATAGAAATTCTTATCCTGGGTTGTATCATTGACAATCTTTATCTTGCCCTCACGAACACAGGCACCGGCGATTCCTTTATCAAGAGGAACTGTGAGATTTTTTAAACGCTGGGATACCTCACCCGTAACGCTGGCAAAGTATAGCTCATTGGTAGCCTCATCAAGCAATAAAAGGGAACTCGCCTCAGCCTTTAAAAGATTCTTTGCACTTTCAATAATAATATCAAGTATTTTGGAAAGTTCCAATGTAGAAGAGAGGGAACTGGTCATCTCAAAGAGAATTTCCAGTTGTTCACGCCCAATCTTTCTGATTATACTTTCCATAAATTGATTATATCTAAAAATACCTTGCAGTCAAGGAAGCAGAAAGGCAATTTGAAATTCTTTGAAAATTAAATCTGCCTCCCAACAAGAGCGGGAGAAGCGAAATGCAACTTGACTTGGTTTAGATTTTGGATAGAATTGGTTGTGCTCACCCTCGGTATTGAAACATCCTGCGATGAGACATCAATCGGTGTTGTGAGAGATGGTAAGGTCCTTGCCAATGTAGTATCTTCACAGATTACCCATACAAAATTTGGCGGCGTAGTTCCCGAAATTGCTGCGAGAAATCATATTAAAATAATTATGCCCTTAACCAATCTTGCCCTTGAAATTGCGGGTATTAAATTAAATGATGTTGACTTGATTGCCGCAACAAGGGGACCGGGATTGATTGGTTCACTTCTTGTTGGACTTTCCTATGCCAAGTCCCTTGCCATAGGCTTGAACAAACCCTTTATCGGCATTAATCATCTTGAGGGACACATCTATGCCTTACAATTGGGTAGATGTATACTTGACTATCCATACCTTGTGCTAATTGTATCAGGTGGACACACCGAAGTTGTTTTGGTAAAAAAGGAATTTGAATATGAAACCCTTGGGAAAACCCTTGATGATGCCTGCGGTGAGGCCTTTGATAAAGTTGCAAAGATGCTCGGTTTGCCCTATCCCGGTGGACCCTATATTGAGAAAGTAGCCAGGGACGGAAAATCAGGAGGTGTCAAATTTCCGGTTCCTAAACCCAGGGGTTTCAATTTTAGTTATGCAGGTTTAAAAACTGCTGTTCTGTACTATATAAAAGAAAATAGAAATTACAATCTGAGTGATGTTGCCTCCGGTTTTCAGGAGGCCGCATTAGACCATCTTGTTGATGTGACAAAAAGGGTAATAGAGACGTTAAAAAAGAGAATCAAATTTTTAGGGATAGTAGGCGGTGTCTCCGCCAATAAGCGACTCGCCGAGAAGTTTCGCGAATTAACACAGAAAAGAAAAATTACACTGCTCATACCCGATATACAATTCTGCACTGATAATGGAACAATGATTGCCCTTGCGGGAGAAAGAAGGTTTAAGAAATTCGGTCCATCTCCCTTATCACTTGAGGCTGTAGCAAGGGAGCCTCTGGATAGAACATAATCCCTGTCTTCCCGCAGATAGATCCAAAATTCGAATATCTAAATCTCAACGATCTGAGTAAGATAGTTATTGGGATAGGGTTAAGATGCTGGTCTTTCTTAGTTAAGTTGTTAAAAGAAGCAGGCGTCCCAATTTTAAACTTTAAACTATTTTTACTTCTTTGTTTAGAATTTTGGGCTCTGGATTGAGAATTGGGAAGTTTATCTTTTACGGCTTACCTTTTTAGTCTTCTTCTCTTTCTTTTTTCTTTTTTTCTCTTCTTTTTTCTTTCTTTTTTTCTCCTTCTCTACCTTTTTCTCTTTTACGATTTCTTTCTCTTTCTTAGCCGCTTCTTTTGTAACCTTCTCTTTCTTCACCTTTTCTTTCTTCTCTTTCTTACCTTCCACCTTCGCAATATATCGGTGCTCAATAAGTTTACGGCGTAAATTCAATGTTTCGGGTTCACTCTTCTCGGTTAGTTCAAGAATCGCCATCTCTGCACCATCGCCAAGCCTTGGACCAAGGTGATAGATTCGGGTGTATCCACCGATACGATTCGTGAATTTTGGTGCTATTTCATCACAGACAATTTTAACAAGCTTGTGGTCACACAGATAACGGTAGATATACCTCCTCGCGGATAGGTCACCCCTTTTAGCAATATCAATCAAGCGCTCGGCGAGACGCCGGGCCTCTTTTGCCTTTTGAATGGTTGTCTTGATTTTCTCAAAGATGAATAGCGCCCGGCACAAATTTCTTAAAAGGGCAACGCGGTGTGCCTTCTTCCTGCCCAGTTTTTTAATCCTTTTACCGTGTCTCATAAGTGCAGTTAAATATCTTCCTTCAGATACTTATCAACTTCCATTTCTAAATGCAAACCCATATTATGCAATATCTTCTCAAGTTCTTTTAGTGACTTTCTGCCGAAATTTTCATAGGACAAAAGTTCTCTTCCACTTTTGCGCACAAGGTCACCAATCGTCATTATATTCCGGCTCTTGAGACAATTGGAGGTCCGGACTGAAATCTCAAGTTCATCAATGCTCCTCTTCAATATCTCACGGATCCGGCGGTGCTCGGCATCAAGCTGTTCTTTTGAGGTAAATAATGGCTCAATCACCAGTTGTAACCCCTTCTTATTGAGTGTATCCCTTAATTCATCTACTGTTTTTCTGACTGAATCTTCAATCATATAGATAGGCCTACCCAGTTCCGTAAATAATAACAGATGATGTCTCAAAAGGCTTGCTGCCTCTACCACTGCCTCAAGGGGTGTCACTGTCCCGTCGGTCTTTACTTCAAGAACCAGATGGTCGTAGTCCGTCTTGGTTCCGACGCGCACATTCTGAACATTGAAATTTACTGAAAGCACTGGGGAGAATAGGGCATCCATAAAAATTGTACCGACCGGGGCATCCCCTTTCTTCAAATTTTCGGCAGTTACATAGCCTCTACCTGCCTCTACCTTCATCTCCATTGTGAGATTAACCTTTGAGTCATTCACGGTCAATATTTTCTGGGTAGGGTTGGTAATGACTACCAGAGGATTTTTTTCTATATCACCGGCGAAATATTCTTTCTTTCCCTTTACCTTTAAATTGATATTTACCGGCGTATCACTAAATAATTTTACCCTTATCTTTTTTAGATTTAAAATTATCTTAACTACATCTTCTTCCACGCCGGGAATCGTTGAAAATTCCTGCGCCACATCACTAATTCGGACACTGGTGATCGCTGCTCCTTGAATAGAAGAAAGGAGCATACGGCGCAGGGCATTACCGATAGTTATTCCATATCCCCTTTCCAGAGGCGAGACAATAAATCTACCAAAGGTGTCATTCGTAACTTCTTTATCTATCTCTATGCCTTTGGGCATTACCATTGGTTTTAAATGCATAAGACTCCTTACTTGGAATACAATTCAACAATTAAATTTTCCTGAATTGGTATTGTTACATCCTCACGCTTTGGCAGTCTAATTATAGTGCCGCTCATATTCTCTTTGTTAAACTTAAGCCAGCCCACAATTTTTTCTGGGTCTCTTTCCTCTAACGCCCTTCTAACCAGTGGATTGTTCCGCATCGATTCACTGAGCGAAACCACTTGATTCACCTTTACCTGGTATGATGGTATATCAACTTTCTTTCCATCAACGAGTATGTGGCCATGCCGGATTAGTTGCCGTGCCTGGGTCCTTGATGAGGCCATACCCAGTTGATAGACAACATTATCAAGCCTTCTTTCCAGGGCGATCAAGAGATTTTCGCCTGGTGCACCGGCTTTTTTTACTGCCTCGGCGAAGAACTTACGGAACTGCCTTTCTAATAATCCATAGACAACCTTTACCTTCTGCTTCTCCCTCAGTTGTGAGGCATAGGATGTCAATTTTCTTCTGCCGGATTTTCCGTGCATCCCCGGTGGATAACCGCGTCTGCCGAAAGAACATTTATCTGTATAGCAGCGACTTCCTCGCAGAAATAATTTTTCACCCTCCCGACGACAGATCTTACATTTCGGTCCAATATAACGTGCCACTTTCAAACCCTCCTTCGCCTTGGTGGGCGACATCCATTGTGTGGCAATGGGGTCACATCCTTTATCGCTGTAATGACAAGTCCAACAGTCTGCAATGTCCTTATTGCCGCTTCTCTTCCTGGACCCGGTCCCTTGATTCTTACCTCGATTTTCTTTACACCCCGCGATAGTGCCTCCTTTCCCACGGCAGTTGCACACTGCTGAGCCGCATAGGCAGTTCCCTTCTTTGTTCCCTTGAAGCCGCATCTTCCAGCAGATGACCAGCACAGTGTATTTCCTTGATTATCGCAGATTGATATGATGGTATTATTAAATGAAGCAAAGATATTTGCGACACCTGCAATCTCAACCCGTGCGGCCCTTTTTTTCTTTGTTACCTTCTGGCGAACGGGCATTAAAACCTCCTTCTACCTTTTTGCCGTTCCTTTAAGGGAGATAATCATTTCTTTTCTCCTACTGCCCCTTTGCTTACCGCCACAGTTTTCCTCTTTCCCTTTCTTGTTCGGGCATTAGTTCGTGTTCGCTGTCCCCTTACGGGTAGTCCAATCTTATGCCGAATTCCGCGATAACAACCAATATCAATCAACCTCTTTATATTCGCCGCAATATCAGCCCGCAGGATACCTTCAACCCGATAATCCGACTCAATAATCTTCCTGATTTTTGTTACCTCCTCATCGGTAAGGTCCTTTACTTTCTTGGTCGGGTCAACACCACAATTCAATACGATCTTACGGGCGGTAGAAAGCCCGATACCGTATATCGCCGTCAATCCATATTCAACTTTCTTATTTAATGGTAAATCAACGCCGGCAATCCTGGGCATATTCTATCCCTGTCGCTGTTTGTGCCGCGGATTCTTACAAATCACCATAACTACACCCTTACGCTTTATAATCCGACAGGCAATACAACGCTTTTTAACTGATGACTTAACCTTCAATGTTAACTCCTTCTTTAAGAATTTCAGAAATATTTATTATATATATTTTAGTAGAAAAATCAAGATGCATTTTTATTTATATCTCCACACAATCCGACCCCGGGAAAGGTCATAAGGAGAGAGTTCAAGCAAAACCCTATCACCGGGAAGTATCTTGATGTAACTCATTCTCATCTTTCCAGAGACATGGGCCAGAACCTTATGGCCATTGTCCAGTTCTACCCGAAACATCGCATTGGGCAGGGTTTCAATGATGGTGCCTTCAGTTTGAATTAAATCCTTGCGCGCCATTTTATTTATCCCTCGCTTACCCGGGTTACATTCAGATTGCCCTTCTCAAGGATAATAACCGTGTCTTCAAAATGGCAGGAAAGTGAGCGGTCACAGGTCAAAATCGTCCAGCCATTGGCTGCCGTCTTGACCCTGAACCCACCACTATTTACCATCGGTTCAATAGCAAGCACCATACCTGAGACTATTTCGGGGTCCGGACCATTCCAGACAAAATTGGGAATCATTGGGTCTTCATGTAATTCCCTACCCACACCATGGCCAGTGAGTTCGCGCACGACACTAAATCCATTCTTCTCCACAAATTCCTGTATTGCCAGAGAGATATCCGAAATTCTATTGCCACACTTTGCAACGTTTATACCTTTTTTCAGCGCCTCTTTTGTAACCGCAACCAATCGTGCCGCCTCCTGAGGAACTTTTCCCACTATGAATGTCCGGGCAGCATCAGCAATATATCCATTATATTTAACCCCAATATCAATCTTAACCAGGTCACCTTCTTTTATTACCCGGCTGTCAGGAATACCATGCACAACTTCCTCATTCAATGAGATACAGACACTCTTGGGAAATCCCCGATAATTGTAGAATGCGGGAAGGGCATTATTCTCCCTGATTTTATTATCAATTATGTCATTTAATTCTATGGTCTTCATTCCTTTCAAATCCATTTTCTCGATCATTGAGAAGATTTTGTAAATAATATTACCGGCAATGACCACATTCTTAATAGCCTCTTCATTTAAAATAGCCATCGATTACCTGAATCAGTCTCTTGAAGACCGTTTCCTTGTCACCCAGTGCTGAAACCTGTCTGTAGATTCCCTGTGCCTTGTAGTATTCGGCAAGGGGTCTGGTTTCTTCATTATAGATTAAGAGCCGATTCTTTATTACCTGTGGGTCATCATCCGGCCGCTTCACCAGTCTTGCTCCGCACTTATCACAGATACCACTTCGCACCGGTGGATTCGTGGCTTCGTTAAATATTGCCCCACACACCGGACAGTAGTTCCGTCCGGAAATCCTTGTGATTATCTCCTCCTCGGGCAGATACAATTCAATTGCCAAAACAAGTTTCAGGTTGTGTTGAGCAAGGATGCGCTCCAATCCCAGAGCCTGGTTTAAATTCCGGGGGAAGCCGTCAAATAGGATATTTTTGTGGGAATTTTCCAAAACAAAATCTTCAACGATCTCAAAGACAATATCATCCGAAACCAGAGTTCCCTTTTTTAAAACCCCTTCAACCATCTTGCCAATTTTACTTCCCGCAGCAACTTCTTCCCTTAAGATATCGCCCATTGAAAACTTTTTAAGATTGTATTTTTGCATCAAAAGTTCAGCCTGCGTTCCCTTACCAGCACCAGGTGGTCCAAATAACAAAAACATCAACGGCGTCCCCTGATTCTACCCTTTTTCATAAATCCTTCATAATGATACATCAACAACTGGGATTCAATCTGTTGTAATGTATCCAGTGCAACACCCACAATAATGAGCAGGGTGGTTCCACCAAAATAAAAAGGTACTTTTAAGAAATTGATCAGATACCACGGAACAAGGGCAATAAATCCTAAAAATATTGCACCCGGAAGGGTAATTTTGGAAAGCACTCCATCAACATAGTCGGCTGTCTTTTGCCCGGGCCTTATCCCGGGAATAAATCCTCCGTAGCGTTTCATATTATCCGCAAGTTCAGTAGGGTTAAAGACAATTGAGGTATAAAAATAGGTGAAGAAAATAATCAGGGCAAAATAGATTAAATCATAGGCCCAGAAGCCGGGTTTGAATACATCGGTTAGATACTTGAGACTCGGCACATAGGCCGCAACTGTTCCCGGAAAGACCACCAGGGACTGGGCAAAGATTATGGGAATAACACCGGCAGTATTCACCCGGAGGGGCAAAAATGTAGACTGTCCTCCGTACATCCTCCGGCCGATTACCCTCTTTGGATATTGAACTGGAATTCTGCGGGTTGCCTGGGTCATTACAATTACCGCTGCCACGATCAAGACCATAATCACTACCACAATTAAAAGATTGATAAGTGTTATACCACCTGTCCCAACCATCTGGGCGGTTCTCATAAAGTAGATTGGATATTCCTCAAGGCAGCCGATAAAAATCAGAAATGAAATGCCATTGCCAATACCCTTTTCGGTTATCTGTTCTCCTATCCACATGGCAAATATTGCACCGCAGGTAAGGGTCAACATTGCCGTTAGCCGGAATGCCCAACCGGGATTGTAAACTATCGCCATCGTGCCTTCTGGACCGTTAAATTTCTGCATCTCAAGGAATACCGCAATACCGAACGCCTGAAATGCCGCCAGCCCCACAGTGAGATACCGGGTATACTGGGTAATCTTTCTTCTCCCTGCCTGGTCACGCTGCAATTTCTCAATTTGAGGAAATACTGAGCCGAGCAATTGAAAGATGATGGAAGAAGATATATAAGGCATTACACCCAAAAATAGTATTGCCGCCCTTGATAGGGCACCACCCACAAATATATCATACATCCCGAATAGCGAACCCTGCTGTTTTAATTGCTGCATCAAAAGTCCAAGTGCCTGGGCGTTTATCCCGGGTAGGGGAAGATGTGCACCCAGACGGTAGACTGCTACCGCCCCCAAGGTAAAGAGAAGTTTCCTTTTTAAGTCAGGAACCCTGAATATATTCTGAAATGTGGAGATCACTCTATCCTCTCAATCCTTCCCTTTGCCGCCAAGATTTTCTCCTCTGCCTTCTTTGAAAAGGCATGTGCCTTTACTACCAGGGGATGTTTGAGTTCACCTTGACTCAAAACCTTTACCAGAGAATCGTCTTTGATTATCCCTCTTTCCTTTAACAATTGGGGCGTTACGATGGTGTTGGGTTCAAACCGGTTCAACTGGAATAGATTAACAATTTCATATTCCTTCTTGAAGATATTAACAAATCCGCGCTTGGGAATTCTGCGGGTCAAAGGCATCTGACCACCTTCAAATCCCATTTTGAGTCGGTAGCCCGAGCGCTGTTTGTGCCCCTTGTGCCCTCGGGTTGAGGTCTTACCATGGCCAGAACCCGGTCCACAACCCACGCGCTTTCTTTTCTTTATCGCTCCGGAAGGAGGTCTCAATTCACTTAGTTTCATCTTCTACTATCTCCTCAATTGCTACCATATAGGAGATCTTTTTCAACATTCCGCGAATTGCCTTATTATCGGGAAAAATCCTGGATTGTCCAATCTTTTTTAAACCTAATGCCCTGAGGGTGAGTTTGTGTTTTTTTATCTTGTCAATCAGACTTTTCTTTAAGGTCACCTTTATTTTCTTCATATTGCCTTCGTTTAGCAATAAAATAATCAATTGGTTTATTTCTCATTTCAGCAGTCTTTTGAATGGAACGAATTGACCTGAGTGCCTTTATCGTTGCCATTGCCAGATTTGTCGGATTTCTTGAGCCGAATGCCTTGGAAAGGATATTCTTTATTCCCGCGGCCTGACACACTGCCCGCACCGCATTTGAGGCAATTATTCCACTGCCCGGAAGGGCGGGTTTCAAAATCACCTTACTTGCTGAATATTTTCCGAAGACGGAATGTAAAATTGTGCCCTCGTGCACATTCACCTCAACCATATTCTTCTTTGCGATCTCGGTTGCCTTTTTTATTGCTGGAGCAACCTCGGCCGATTTTGCATGGCCAATACCCACTTTGCCTGAGCCATCACCAACGACCACACAGGCATATAGTTTTAATCGCTTTCCTCCTTTAATTACCTTTGAAACCCTTTTAAGTTCGACGAGCTTCTCCACCAGTTCTATCGTCTCTTCCATAATTCTCCTTTTTTCAGAACTTTAGCCCTGCTTCACGCGCGCCCTCAGCCAGTGCCTTTATCCGGCCATGATAACGATAGCCGGCGCGGTCAAAACTGACCTCCTTGATTCCCTTGCTTAATGCAATCTGGGCAATCATCCTGCCAATCTGTGCCGCAATCGCTGTTTTATTACCCTTTAATTCCGGTTTCTTTATTGAAGAAACCCCGCATATAACTTTGCCCTGTGTATCGTCAATAAGCTGTGCATAGATATGCTTGTTACTGCGGAATACACACAGTCTTGGTTTTTCCGGGGTTCCGATTACCTTTTTCCTTACCCTTTTATGCCTTCTTTCTCTGCCAGTTAGTTTCATACTTGATGCTATGTTGCCTGGACCACTGCCCTCTTACCAACTTTCTTTCTTAGATATTCATCCGCGTACTTTACGCCCTTATGTTTGTACGGGTCCGGCTCGCGTGTCTTTCTTATTAACGCCGCAATGTCACCAACAAGCTGTTTGTCAATTCCCTTTACTGTAATGTAGGTTAAATCACCCTTATCTGCACTCTTTACCGTCTGCAGTTCACACTTTATCCCCGCAGGTAATGGAATAGTTACCGGCTTTGTATACCCAACAAACAATTGAAGTCCACCCCCACCAAGTTGTGCCCTGTATCCGGTTCCCTGAACAACCAGGGTCTTTGAATAACCGCTCAGCACTCCGGTAATCATATTGGCAATCAGAGTCCGCGTGGTTCCCTGCTGACTGATTGATTGTTTTGTCTGGTCCTTATTCACGACAAAGATCGACCGGTCTTTTAATTCAACCCGGACATTATCGGCAATCTTAAGCTCAAGCTGCCCGAGTGGGCCTTTTACCTGTACGAGATTGTCCTTGACCGAGATGTTCACCTTTTCCGGAATTGCTATTGGTTTATTCCTCAGTTTTGCCATAGTAAGATTTTTTAATAGACATAGCCAATTACTTCACCACCTACCCTTTCCCTCTTTGCCCGGACACCGGTCATCACACCCTTGGGGGTGGTGAGGATGACAACACCAAGACCTCCCAGAACCTTGGGAATTTCATCTTTTGAGACATATACCCTTCTTGAGCATCTTGAAACCCGCACGATGTCTTTTATCACTGATTCGCCTTCCTTTGAATATTTCAAAAGGATATTTATCTTTCGCGGTCGCTTCTCTGAATCGAGCGTAAAGTTATTAATAAACCCTTCCTCTAAGAGAATACGCAGAATTTCCACCTTCAATTTTGAATAAGGAATGGTTATCTCCGCCTTATTTGCGCGACAGCCATTTCTGATAATCGTAAACATATCAGCGATCGGGTCCATAGGCCTCCCTGATCGTCAATGATAGATTGGCAATAATAAAATTCATAGACTTTAATTATAATCAAATTTTAGAAAAAGTCAACTGTTGATTTAACAACTTTCAAAAAGCATAAATCTTTTAAAATTACCTTGCCTTATCCGGTGTAATGCCATTAGGTAAGAGGGGGGATAGGTGATAGAAAAACCCGGTTAATTGACACCCTTTCAAAATTAGGTATAATATAGTCTAACGAATCAAGCGATAGTGAAAGGAGGATAAGATGGCAGGGCGACGAAATCCACTGGAATTAAAACCAGATGATTTGAGATGGGAATGTAATCCAAATTTATTAAAATTTAAATCAAGCGATGATATTGCAGTTTGCGAAGGGATTATCGGTCAACCCCGGGCAGTTGAAGCCCTGAAGTTAGGCTTGAATGTCAAATATCCTGGCTATAATATTTTTATTACTGGTCCGGTGGGGACCGGTCGTACCACGGCGATAACAAAATTGCTTGAAGAACTGAAGAGCAAAAAAGGAGAGTTGAAAGACCTTTTATATGTGAACAATTTTAAAAATCCTGATTTACCAAAACTCATTGTCCTTAATGCAGGGCAGGGGAAGAGATTAAAAGAAAGTATGTCCGAGCTCATCTATCACTTAAGGCAGAGCATCCCTCAGGTCTTTTCCAGTGAAGAGTATCAGCGACGAAGACAGAAGATCATAAACAAATTTGAGGAAGAGCAGAAGAAGTTAATAACTGAATTTGAAAAGAAGGTTGAGGCACAGGGGTTCAAACTCGTCCAGGTTCAGATGGGACCGTTTGTTCGCCCGGCAATTTTACCAACAATTGATGGGAAGCCGGTAAATCTGGAGGAGTTTGAAACACTCATCCAGGAGGGCAAATTAAAAGAAGAAGATGTAAATCGGATAAAAGAGAATATTCAGAAACTTGAGGAAGAGATGGGCGCAATTTATACAAAGACAAAGGAATACCAGAACGCGGCAAATGATGAGTTGAACCGATTAAACGAATGGATTGTAAAGCCGGTGGTGGTCGGGCTCATCGATGAAATCCGCAAAAAATTTGATAACAAAAAGATTAATGAATATCTCGACGAGGTCCTCGCTGAGATTTTAACCAATCTTGACCGGTTCTTAAAGAAAGAGGCAAAACCCGACGAATTCCGGGAATTTGATGTAAATCTTTTGGTAGACAATTCCGAAAGCAAAACCATACCGGTCATCTTTGAGACATCACCATCTTTTAAGAATCTCTTTGGGACCATTGAAAGATACACTGTGGCACCCGGGATGACGATAAGTGACTTTCTCAATATAAAGGCCGGTTCATTTCTGCGCGCCAACGGCGGTTATCTGGTCGTGAATGCATTTGATGCCTTAGTTGAACCCTGGGTCTGGCAGACACTGAAACGGGCATTGAGGAATGGTGTGGTGGATATTCAAGTCTTTGACCCATTCTATCTCTTCTCCAGTTCAGCATTAAAACCCGAACCAATATCGGTGGATGTAAAGGTGGTAATGATTGGTAGCGAATGGCTTTATTATTTGCTATACTACGGTGATGAGGACTTCAAGACCATCTTCAAGGTAAAGGCTGACTTTGATACCGAGATGACAAAGGACATAAAAAATATCAATGAATATGCGTCCTTTATCAAATCAGTCTGCCAATCCGAGGGTCTACTTCCTTTTACCAAAGAGGCAATCGCCGATATTATTGAATACGGCGTGCGTTTGACTGGAAGGAAGGATAAGATATCCACCCGTTTTCATATTATCGCCGACATCATAAGGGAATCTGATTACTGGGCGAGGCAGGCGAAGCGGAACGAAATAACTGCGGAGGATGTTGAAAACGCTATTGCCGGCTGGCAGCGCCGGGTAAATATGTATGAGGACAAAATTCACGAACTAATCCAGAAAGATATTCTTATGATACAAACCAGGGGGAAGGCGGTGGGGCAGGTAAATGGTCTTTCTATTTATCAACTCGGTGATTATACATTCGGGCGACCCACAAAAATAACGGCCAAGACATCCATTGGCCGCGCCGGTATCATCAATATTGAAAGAGAGGCAAACCTTGCCGGGAGAACATTTAATAAGGGGGTTCTGATTCTATCGGGATTCCTGCGCTCCCGCTACGCCCAGGATATCCCCCTCTCAATGGATACAACAATTGGATTTGAGCAATCCTACAGTGAAA
This sequence comes from Caldifarciminota bacterium, assembly GCA_039802265.1. Lineage (GTDB taxonomy): Bacteria > Hydrothermota > Tepidihabitantia > SM23-42 > JAOAFX01 > JBDRWI01. Next base: position 24,730 of record JBDRWI010000014.1, read on the forward strand.
TTGATGGAGATTCAGCATCCAGCGCCGAGGTCTATGCTATTCTATCGGCTCTCTCAAATGTTCCACTGAATCAGGGCATTGCGGTAACCGGTTCGGTAAACCAAAACGGTGAAATTCAGCCAATCGGTGGCGTGAATGAAAAGATTGAAGGTTTCTATGAGGTGTGCAAGGCAAAGGGGCTTACCGGGAGTCAGGGTGTGATTATTCCTAAGGCCAATGTTGGTGATTTGATGCTGAAACCAGAGGTTGTGTCAGCGGTCAAGGCAGGAAAATTTCATATTTATGCAATAAAGACAATTGACGAAGGAATTGAGATTCTCACCGGCATAAAGGCAGGAAAAAGGACAAAGGCAGGTTTTGAAAAGAACAGCATAAATTATCTTGTTGAGAAAAAACTAAGGGAATACGCTGAAAAGATGAGGGGATACACTAAAGAAGATGAGAAGAAGAAAGAGGATAAAAAGAAGAAGGCCGGGGTTAATAAGAAAACTTAGCAAGTTTTGCTCTAACCCCAGCCTCTGTGTTACTTCTTCAAACGATAGGTTGCTGGCTTTACCTTCTTGAATATATCCAGGTGCCGATTGATTGTGATATATACCGAGCGCTCAGGTTCCTTTCTGTGAAATTTGTAGCCTCTTTTCTTGAGGCGTTCGGTTATCTCTCGATAATGCAATGGTCCCTTGCTTTTCTTTAGAATATCAATTATTAATTCCTTTATCGTAGCGCGCTTCTTTTTTGCCTTCATACTACCTCCTTAAAATCTTTCCTGTTTCTCCCTACCATAGGGAGAAAGGGCCGCTCAGAAACATATAATACATTATACTGATAATTATTCAAATGTCAAGTAGCGGTTATTCATCAAACTACAAAGTTCATTAACTTTCCAGGTACATATATTACATTTTTAATCTCTTTATTATTGAGATATTTCTTTATTTTTTCATCATTCAGAGCCAGATCTTTAATTCGCTCCTGTTCGGTTCCTTTTTCCACTACAATATGACTGCGCACCTTACCGTTGATCTGAACGACGATTGTCATAATATTTTCTGAAATATAATCTTTATCATAATCCAGCCACTTTTCCAGAAGCAAGCTCCGCTCCCGGTTATAAACCAAAGACCACAATTCATCGGCAAGGTGGGGTGCAAAGGGAGATAAGAGATTGATCAATACATAGATGCCGTAGCCAAAGACAATGTCCTTTTCTTTATATAAATAAAGTTCATTGATTAATTCCCAAAGGGCCGCAATGGCGGTATTGAATTTGAATCCCTCCAGGTCTTCATTCACCCGGAAGATGGTCTGATTGATTTTGATGTATAACTTTTGCTGTACCTGATTGAAGGGACCATTTGGTTTATCTTTGTAAACAAATTCTCTATTCTCGGTGACAAGGCGGTAGATTCTTTCTAAAAACCTCTGTGCTCCAGTTACCCCCTCATCACTCCATTCCATATCCCTTTCCGGGGGTGCCGCAAAAAGAATGGTAATTCTTGCGACATCGGCACCGTATTTCTCAACAAATGGTCCAACGGGAACTGCATTACCTTTAGACTTTGACATCACCTCTCCGTTTCTCAACACCATACCCTGGGTGAAGAGATTCACCGCTGGCTCGTCAACCGGTATCAAGCCCGCATCATACAGAACCTTGGTGAAGAATCGGAAATAGATAAGATGACCTGTAGCATGTTCAATGCCACCAATATACTGGTCAATGGGTAGCCATTTTTGCGCATTCTCGTAGGTACAGAAAAACTTTTCATTCTTTGGGTCAAGGTATCTTAAAAAATACCAGGATGAACATACGAAGGTATCCATTGTATCCGGGTCACGATGCGCCGGACCGTTGCAGACAGGACAATTTGTATTGATAAATTCGCTCACTCCAGCCAGCGGAGACTTGCCTTTTGGGATAAAATCTTTTATTTCTTCCGGCAACATAACCGGCAATTGCGCTTCAGGGACCGGTACTACACCACAACGGTCACAATAGATGATGGGAATTGGGGCACCCCAGTAGCGTTGCCGGGAAATCAACCAGTCTTTTATCCGGTAATTCAATGCCTTTCCACCCAGTCCTCTTTTTTGTAGGAATTCAGTGATTGCCGCAATGCCCTGTTTCGATTCCAGACCGCTGAATTGACCGGAGTTAACCATTATACCGTAGTCAACAAAGGCGTCTTGCATCCGAGCAGCATCAATTTCTCCCTGAACTGGCTTCACAACAACTTTTATTGGTAGATTATATTTTTTCGCAAATTGGAAATCTCTTGAATCGTGGGCGGGCACACCCATAACTACTCCACTGCCATATTCAGCCAGGACATAATCTGCAACAAAGATTGGTATTTCTTCCTGATTTACCGGATTTAAGGCATAAAGACCGGTATGGACACCGTCCTTCTCTTTGCTGGCACGCTCAAGCAAACTCTTCTTACCCGCCTCACGGATGTAATTTCTGACTGCAGTTTCATTAGGTGTATTCCTGATCAATTCATCCATCAAAGGGTGTTCCGGAGCAATTGAAAGAAATGTAACACCGAAGATTGTATCAGCCCGGGTTGTAAAGACCTCAAGTTTTAGGTTTCTGTCTTTTACCATAAAACATACATTCGTTCCTTCACTTTTCCCAATCCAGTTTCTTTGCATCTGTTTTACCCGCTCGGGCCAGCCTGTTAATCTGTCTAAATCATTCAAAAGTCTTTCGGCATAATCTGTTATTTTGAAAAACCATTGATTCAACTTCCTTCGTTCAATTGGTGAACGACAGTTGGAACGATAACATCTTCCTTCAACCACCTGTTCATTTGCTAAGACTGTCTGGCACCCGGGACACCAGTTTACATAAGCTTCTTTCTTATAAGCCAATCCCCTTTTATACATCAATAAAAACATCCACTGTGTCCATTTGTAGTAATCAGGCTGGCAGGTAATTATCTCCCGGGACCAATCATAACTAATTCCCAGTGATTTGAGCGATTCGTCAGATACCCTGATATTCTGGTAGGTCCACACCCGGGGATGAATTCCCTCCTCAATTGCCCGATTCTCAGCCGGCAGTCCAAATGCATCCCAACCAAAGGGATGTAATACATCGTATCCCTTTCTCCTTTTGTACCGGGCAATTACATCGCCGATAACATAATTTTTGCAATGTCCCATATGGATATCGCCGGAAGGATAGGCAAACATAACCAGACAGTAATACTTATTCTGCGGATTATCCGGGGTTGAAAAAAGGCCCCGCTCCTGCCAGAATTTTTGCCATTTCTTTTCCACTAACAGATGGTGATAAATCATAGTTTGAAGTTAGTTTTCTACTATAAATTTAAGGAAGAAAGAATTTCGGCACCACACTTTTCACAATACCAGGAATCAGGTGCATTCAAAAAACCACACTTCGGACAGGCAATTCCTTTTTCTTCTTTTTTAGAAACATCCCCAGCCGATTTCTTTATTTCTTCAAAAACCTCTGGAATTTCTGGTGCAACCAGTTCTTCAATCTTTTTCTCTTCTTCCGGTTGTTTTTCTTCCAGGATGTGTTCATCTATCTTCAAGGACTCCATTTCAGTTATTTCTGTTTCCTTTCTTTCTTCACTCAGGATGTGTTCATCTATCTTCAAGGACTCCATTTCAGTTATTTCTGCTTCCCTTCTTTCTTCACCCTTAAGCAGTCCTTCAAGCCATTTTAGCCGCTGTGAAATCTGCTTCCGTTTATTGGTAACTTCTGAAAGACTATTCTTATGTTCAGTCATAAGTTCCTGATATCTATTGTCATCGTATTCACCAATTGAATAACGCAACTCTGCCTCTTCAATTTTAAATCGGACTTCTCTTTCTTCACCATCCAAAATTTTATCCTCTTCTTTCAGGCGGGCAATCTCGGCCTCAACCAGTTCAACATTCTCTTTGAATTTCTCTTCAATCTGTTTTAGTTTACCCTCGTATTCCTTTTTTACCTTTTCGTAAACTTCAAAACTTACAGCCCCTTTCTTCTCTTCTATTTTCTGCAATTTGGTTAGTATATCATTCCTTTGGGCCTCGAGCTCCTGTAGTTTCTTTAATTTATCATCCATACTTCACCTCTTTTCTGAAATTTACCCTATTTCTTATCAAAAAAATTTCTAAGAGTATATCGGCAAATATCGAGCCAATCTTTATCCGATGGTCAATCCGGGAAAGTTCATCAAGAATCTCCGCCCTGAAATTTCTGATTTCCTTTTTCTGCACACTGGAATTAGTGACCCTGACCAGGGCATCGATTACTTCTGCCGGCGATTGAAGATAGGGTTTTATCTCCTCAAATCGTCTTAAGACTTCCGGTTTTCCATCTAAAAAAGCCCGTGCTACCGCATACTTATTGTAGTCGCTAACCCCTTTTATAAAATCTCCAGAAAACCCATGGGGTATTTTTTTTGCCTCACAAAGGTAGTTTTTGATTTTCAATAGTTCATTCTCCAACCCTAAAAGGTCTTTGCTAAATTCAGCTTCCAGATACTGGATAAGGTCGGAAGGGATATTAAATTTCATTTGATTCAATTTTGTAGTTAATAAATCATGAATATATTTTTTATCGGGCATCAAGAAAATATGCTGGGCATTGGGGAAGGCAGAGAAAATCTTCTGCTGAACTTCATTTATCTTTTTAAAGCCCATCTCTTTGTCAAGTTGATAGGTCATCACCAGACAGCAGGAATCGGGAAGATTACGCACCAGTTGAGCAAAATTTATCAGTTCACCTTTCTCCATCTCTTCAAGTTGTTTAACAACAACCATCCGTCTCGATGAGGCAAAGGGAATGGTATAAAGTCGACTTACTATCTCTTCGGGGGTTGATTCGGTTAGCGTCAGAACTTCGTAATCAAAAGATTCATTCACGCTGATTGCGGACTTTATCATTCCAATGGCATCAGTGATCATTGATGGTTCATTTCCGACAAGCAAGTACTGCTTGGCGATTTTTTTCGCATCCAGTTGTGCCTTTAATTCTTTAATGTTCATTTTACCATTTTACACAAATTTTTAAAAGTGTCAAGAGTGGCTATGACAGCATGGTTTTTAACTATTGATTATTGTTGACTTTTTGGGGTAGTTGAATAAAATATTCTATGATTGGACTTGGCTATGACATTCACCGGCTTGTAGAAAATCGACGGTTATATCTCGGTGGTGTTAAGATTGACTATCCCAAGGGTCTTTTAGGTCATTCAGATGGTGATGTTTTGTGTCATGCAATCTGTGATGCCCTGTTAGGTGCCGCAAAGTTGGGGGATATCGGTCAATACTTTCCCCCAACTGACAAGCGGTATAAGGACATTTCCAGTTTGAAAATTTTAAAGAAGGTTGCTGAATTTTTAAAGAATTCAGGTTTTCATGTAAAGAGCATTGATGCCATAGTGATTACCGAGGAACCCAAGATTTCACCCTATGTGAGGGAAATGAAAAAAAATATTAGTCTGGCACTTGCAATTTCTGAAGATTACATTTCAATAAAAGGAAAGACCAACGAAGGGCTCGGTGATATTGGCGAGGGTCGGGCAATTGCCGCACTGGCGGTTTGTGAAATTGGCAGGATATATGATACCCCTGAAAGATGACATTGAATCAATAAGTAAGCCAATTGTTACTTATATAATTCTCATTTTGAATATTATCGTCTACCTCTATGAATTCCTTTTAGGACCATACAAAGAGCACTTTATCTGGCAGTTTGGGGCTGTTCCTTATGAAATTTTCAATCCCTATATGGTGAGTGGTGGATTCACCATCTCTCCTTATCTAAAGATATTCTTCAGTATGTTCATCCATGCCAATTTCATGCATATCCTGGGGAATATGATCTTCCTGTGGGTCTTTTCTGACAATGTAGAGGATAGAATTGGACACTTCAAATATCTGTTCCTTTACTTAATATGGGGTATTGCAGGGGTAATGCTACATAGTATATTGTCGCCAAATTCAAAGATTCCCATGGTCGGTGCAAGTGGTGCCATATCCGGTGTGCTCGGTGCCTATGTTCTTTTCTATCCCCGGGCAAGAATTTTAGCATTAGTGCCTTTTGGCTTTTTCTTAAGGATGACCTATATACCCTCTTTCTTCTTCATCGGTATCTGGTTTCTTTATCAATTCTTCTTAGGACTCGCTGGAATCGGGAGTACCGGTGGAGGAGTCGCCTATTTTGCCCATATTGGTGGGTTTATTGCCGGTTTTTTAAGTGCAATCCCTTTTATGGGAAGGCGAAGAAGGAGGGAGATAGATTATGAGGTATTTTAAAATATCGGGGGAGGTAAAAAATGATTCACTTTTTACTCTGGTGTGCCCTGGCTAACTATCGCGCACCGCTGGTAAACAAGGTTGACCCGAGATGCTTTACGAATGAGGTGGTTCGTGCCTGGGTCTATTTCACGGACAAAGGTATCAGTGAAGAAGAACTCCCTGAGGCACTCAATGTAGTTAAGCAACGAATGAATAGTTCATCTCTTATGAGGCGCAACTTAAGAAATTCAACTATTGATTATGCTGATATACCAGTCAATGATGATTATATAGAAGAAATTGAACGCTGCGGTGGATTACTGCTCTATCGTTCAAAATGGTTGAATGCCGCAAGTTTTTTGATTGCACGCGAAGACCTTGAAGAGATTGCCCAACTGGAGTTTGTGTATAAGATTACCCCTATTGCAAAATTTAAACGTATTGAAGAACTTGAAATGAAAATTACACAACAGGATACGAGCCTCCATACTACTAAACAACTGGCGATGTTTCACATTGATTCACTGCACAGGCTCGGAGTCTATGGTACGAATGTAAAAGTTGGTTTTCTTGACACCGGGCTGAAAAGAAGGCACGCCGCCCTGGAAAGTATCAAGGTAATTGCCGAATATGACTTCCTTGGTGGCGACCAGGCCTTTATGGATGAAATCCCGGTGTGTAATAAATCCGGCACTTACTCCAGTATTGTCTTCCATAATAAAACTGCCCGGATAGAACTCTTTCTTATTGGCGACACAACTTATATGCACCAGCCAACCCGTGATGTTTTATATACCTATTCCACAGACAACGGTAATACCTGGTCCGAAATAAAGAAACTAACCGAAAATTTCAATTCCTGGGCAAACGAACTGACAATCTGTGGCCGGGATACGGTCTTTCTATTTTACCGTGACCGTAACGGGATTAAATACCTCGTGATGGATACCACAGTCATTGTTCAACCAGCCGCGGTTGCTGGACTGGGATACCGTGAACCGACGGCAGTGATGTATGATGATACGGTCTATCTTTTTTATCAAAATAGAAATAGACTCTACTTTAAGAAGGGAACCATCAATGGTTTTTTTAATGAACTGACTGTTGATACCTCCTCAGGGAATATCAAAATACCCAAGGCAATTGTTGGGAAAGCGAAGATTGGTCTTTTCTATTATAATCTACCTGGTGATTCCATATTTTTCCTCTGGGATTCAATCACGCTTATCGGGTTTGCTAAAAAGTTCATCGGGGTTAGGGGCAAGGACCCCGAGGCAATCGCCTGTAACGATACAATCTTTTTGATCTACAAGGATGTTGGTCCTGCATCATCTCTGCGGCTTGGTTTTATGAAATCAGTAGACTTCGGGAAGAACTTTTCTTCGCCGGTTTTTCTTTCCGACAGTCTAAATTCAATCGGCAAGATTTCCATCGCCAAAAGCGGGGGTTCTATTATGGTCAGTTGGGAGAGTGAAGGAAAGGTTTATTTCTGCACCTCCAGCGATAACGGCAATAATTTCTCAAATCTTGATTCTCTGAATAAAGAATTCGTCTACCTACCAACATTGGGGCTGGTTGGTCAACAATTTAAGACCTTCTACTGTGCGCGCGGCGACAACAACACCGATGATACAACGGGACATTCCCGACACGGCACTGAGATGCTCGGGCTGGTTGGCGGATATGCCTATGGTTACTACACCGGTGTTGCCCCTGGTGCTCAATTCATTGTTGCCAAAACCGAAAATCCGGACTCGGTATATGAGTTTCCAGTGGAGGAGGACACATGGATTGCAGGGTTAGAGTGGGCTGAGGCCAAAGGGGCTGATATCATCTCCAGTTCACTGGGTTATACAAACTGGTATGTCTGGCCCTATGACTATGATGGTAAGACCGCACCAACATCAATCGCCGCCTATGAGGCGACAAAAAGGGGTGTTATTGTCGTAACCGCTGCTGGGAATGTGGCAATTCCCCAGTTGGTTGTCCCGGGTGATGCAATGGGGGCGATAACCGTGGGGGGTATTGATACACTATTTACCCGCTGGGAGTATTCAGGCTACGGACCGACCTATGATGGCAGAATAAAACCGGAAATCGTCTGCCTTGCTGCCGCACCGATTGTCATCAATCCCGATTCGGTGAATGACTATCTCTATTCGTTTGGAACTTCGGGGGCTACCGCAATGGTCTCTGGAATCTGTGCCTTACTGCTTGAGGGTCATCCAAGATGGAATGTTGATTCAGTCAGAAATGCGCTCTTTATGACTGCGAGTTTTGCCGATTCAGCATCCCAGAGCCTTGGCTACGGCTGGCCGGATGCGGTTAAGGCGTTTTACTATACAACGCCCGAATATAATCCTGTGGCGAAGTGTGGTTTTCTGACGCCATTTCCCAATCCTTTCGTAGCCAAACAGCATAATTATATTTATCTGCCATTCTTTCTAAACACCAAGACCGATGTTCAATTCAGCATCTATTCTATTTCAGGTCGACTTATAAAGAGGAAGGACTTCTGGCGTCGGTCACCTGGAAGATATACCGATACCGACCCTGCCTCGCCCAATGCTGCCTTTATCTGGGATGGCAAGGACGAGTCGGGTAACTATGTAGCAAGTGGACTTTATTACTGCCTTATGTATACCTATGGCTTCGGGAATGATATGACAAAAATTGTAGTAGTCAGGTAAATTGGGAGGTATTATGTTTGAAAAAATATTTAAATTAAGCGAGAATAATACAAACATCAAGATTGAGATACTCGCCGGTATTACTACATTTATGACGATGGCATATATAATTGCGGCGAATCCAATAATTCTATCCGGTGCCGGCATGGATAAGGGGGCAGTTACCCTGGCAACCTGTATCGTTGCCGGGCTTACCACAATTATTATGGGACTTCTTTCAAACTATCCCATTGCCCTGGCACCAGGGATGGGGCTGAATGCATTTTTCGCCTACTCAATCTGTGTTGGAATGGGTATTGACTGGCGGGTGGGACTTGGCTTCTTCTTCATTGAAGGGGTAATTATCGTCATAATAACCCTCACCAAACTGCGGGAAATTATCATTGATTCCATCCCGATGACCCTCAAGTGTGCAGTGAGTGTGGGAATTGGACTTTTTTTGGCATTCATTGGATTTCAGGAGGCGGGATTTATTGCCCAGCATAAAGATACATTCATTACTATTTCGCCAATTGCGAGCCCGGAGGTTTATCCCCGCATCATCCTTGCCAGTATTGTCCTTATTATTACCGCAATCCTTCTGGTCAGGAGAATTAGAGGCGCTATATTGATTGGTATTCTTATTGGTACCGGTTTGAGTTTTATTCCATTCTTCCGCACCCGGGGTGAGGTATTACAATTACTACAACCATCTCTAACCTCGACCCTCTTCAAATTAGATATCATCGGTGCCCTGAAACTATCTTTTATTACACTAATATTCACCCTGCTTTTTGTGGACTTCTTTGATACCGCCGGAACGGTCATCGGTCTTGCGGTAAAGGCAAAATTCATTGATGAAAAGGGGCATATACCAAGAATCGGAAGGGTTTTGTTTGCGGATTCCTTGGGGCCGGTCCTCGGTGCCCTGGTCGGTACTTCAACCGTTACATCGTATATTGAAAGTGCAGCGGGCATTGAAGAAGGGGGGAGAACCGGTCTTACCGCCGTTACTACAGGTATTTTGTTTCTGATTGCAACATTTGCGGCACCCCTTGTCGGTTTTATCCCGGCAGTAGCAGTCGCCCCGGCATTGATAATTGTCGGAATTATGATGATGGAATCGGTGGTAAAGATAGACTTCAATGACTATTCCGAGGCGGTCCCGGCTTTTATAACCATTGCCAGTATGCCTTTCACCTATAGCATCTCCAACGGAATCTCCCTTGGGTTTCTTTCTTATGTATTAATTAAGTTACTCAGTGGCAAAGGCAGGGAGGTATCCCTCATTATGTATATACTTGGTGTTTTCTTTTTGATTTTCTTTATTGCCAGTCCGGTTTTCAAAAAAACCTGATGTCTATCTTTGTGGTGCAGAAACACTATGCAACGCATCTGCACTGGGATTTGCGCCTTGAGATGGACGGGGTATTAAAATCCTGGGCTGTGCCCAAGGAACCGCCCCGGCAGTCGGGAATAAAAAGGCTCTGTATCCAGGTTGAAGACCATCCACTGGATTATGCTGATTTTGAAGGGACAATTCCCGAGGGCGAATATGGTGCAGGTGAAGTAGAAATCTGGGATAAGGGTGAGTATGCGATTCTGGAGAATAAAAAGAGTATTATAAAATTCAGGCCTTATGGCAAAAAGCTAAAAGGAATTTATGTTTTATACAAATTTCCTAAGGCCGGTAAGAGCGCCTGGTTACTATTTAAAAGGAAGGGCTAAAGAAAATTACCGAAAAAGCTATATAGGGAACATCATTCCTTTGCAAACACTAATTTTGGCAAGAGCAATTGGTATAGCCCTTACCTGAATATCCTGTGGTCTTTCTTTATCAGGAATTTAAAAAATCTACTACAAATTCCCAATTCGAAGACGAGATTCTAAGATAGTTTAAAGGTTTGGGTTGGGAAAGAGAATTGGATATTGTCTATGGGTTGGGTGGCAGGTCTTAACCAAGTTTAAAATCCCAACCTATCAACTACCCATCCCAACCCCATTTCCAAACCCAGATTTCTTTCTTGAACAAACCGTGCGAAAGTACGGCTTGGGCTCGGTTACCAGAAGTTTCAAAATTCCTGTATAATAAAATTCTACTCCCTTTAATCCAAAATAAGGTCTAAGTCATTTAGTGGGTTTTAGCACATAAATCTCAGATTGGGCAGGTAGATTCTCCCTTTTTATCTCAACTTCACCATCAAATCTCTTTACCTTTTTATTTTTTATAAAATCCTCAACCGGTGCAATCGGAAAGTCGCATTTGGCAGTCTTAAAGTGCATTGGAATTACTACCTTTGGTTTTAATAGATTTATGATATCCTCTGCATCTCTGGCATCAATCGTGAAGTATCCACCAACCGGAATAAGTAAGATGTCAACATTGCCGACCGTTTCTGCCTCGGATTTTGAAAGGGTATGCCCGAGGTCACCGAGGTGAACTAAATTCATCCCATCAATTTGCATGTTGAAGATAATGTCTCTGCCTCGTTCACTTCCTTTACTTTTATCGTGGAATACCTCGGTGCCGGTTATAGTAATTCCCTTTAGTTCTTTTTTTCCGGCTTCCCGAACAAATACCGGATTACCCTTTATCTTCGTCTCATTATGGTCATCATGCTCATGGGAGATGGTAACGATATCTGCCTCTTCGGTAATCGGGTCATATTTTATTCCCCCGCCATAACAACCCGGTTTATAGGGGTCGGTTATTATCCTCACCCCTGTTTCCGAGGTTATTAAAAATGAGGCATGTCCCAGGAATTTAATCTTCATTTTACTCCTTTCTTTTAATTTTATTTAATGTTTTCTTCTTTTTTATTAAATCCCTTCTTTTCAATCCCTGTTGATTTTAAGACCCTTGCCCTTTTTACTACCTGCATCTTTTGGCTTACGGGTCTCTTTTCAAGGATATCAGCCTTTGATATTGAAACTTCCTTTGGACTCTCTGCAGTTAGCATAATTGGACCTTTTTCTTCAAGGAGCCTCTTTTCACGGTATTTTGCCGGAATCTCCGGGTCATTCGGGTCAGGATAGAGATGGGGGTCGGTATATTCTCCCTCTGCCAAATCAAGTCTTCTATTTTCAACCCCTTTTCTCTTTGCAACAATTCTATAATCAAATGTAGCATTGCTCTTGCCGTTATTGAGTTCAATCACATCAAAACCGGTTCTACCCTTCTTCACATAGACTCCATTACACTCATCAGTAAGTGTAATATAGACCTTCATGGGATTATTATTATCTATTGTTACCGTCTCAAGGAATAATGGGTCTAACTCAATATGTGTCCTGCCGTTGTTCAATTGCCCACTGCCAAAGTCTTCAAACCAGACTTCTGGTGATTCAATTGTATATAATACCCTCGGTCCTCTTGAAGTCCTTACAACCGCATTCTTTGTCCCTGAACATCCCATATCACCAACTGCATAAACACCCCATTGAGTGGTATTATTAGGATAGGGGTCAACTCCATAGACTCCAGCACCACTTTGTGTAGATGCGACATTTACACTACCATACACACCTCTGTAGCCACCATAAAAATACCCACCATATCCATACCATTGGGTAACATAACCATTCCCGTAAACTGCATAGGCATCGGTAGAGGCAGGAGTAAAAGTGCCATAAACACCAACACCAGCCCCGCTTGTATGTTGACCAAAAACACCCGCCCCTGATGTATTGTTGCTCACTCCCTGCACTCCACTATAAGTTCCACCCAGCATTCCCCACCTTTCGGCACTTGCATCATTATATCCTACTACACCCATGCCATTGGTTGTTCCAGGTATTCCGAATACACCATAATTGCCATTTCCCACTACACCCGAACCAGCGACATAATTATAACTTGAAATATTATTCCCAACGCCAACTACCCCCAGGCCATTTGTAGCATTGCTCCTTCCATAAACACCGGACTGCCCGGCAGTTGCCGAATCGGTAGTCCCATAGACGCCATATCCCCGTCCCGCATTGCCAATTACGCCGGCACCTAATGATGGTCTCATCCTTGAACCAAGATTATTCCCAACCCCCCAGACACCAACGCCAATATCTTTCTGCGCACCCCAGGCAACAAGACCGGTGGTATCACCATTGAATAGACCACCTGCACCTTCGCCGGGATACCAGTAACCACCGAGTCCATTACCAATGCCATTTACACCAATACCTCGTGAATTTGTATGATAGCCATTAACCCCATAGCCATTTATGTCTCCGGTCTGTCCATAAGCGCCATCCGCCATGGAACCCAATGCACCATAGGCACCACTCATATAATTGTAGCCTCCGGTTGCATCACTTGTGCCACTATTTGTTCCACCATAGGCACCTATTCCTGATGTATTATATCCGAATGTCCCCGCATAATCAACCCCGCCTGAATAGCCATAGACCGCATTGGCATTGGGATTGTAGCCAAATACTGCAAAGCCATCGGCATCGCTTATAAAATAGCCGCCAATATAACCACCCTCACCTTTTACACCAATACCCCAGTAATTGCTGGGCCAGCACCTTCCATATACACCAATCCCATCTGCATTTGACGCACCTGTAATCCTTGAAATCAAACCGGTATCGCCGGCAGTTGCATTTTCTACCTTGCCTTTGCTCCCTGTTCCGCCAATCCAGAATTTGGCATCAGTCTGTGGAGCGGTATACTGATTCTGAATGAATTCACCACCGGAACCGATATCTGCTGCCCAGTAGATATCAGCACCCGTGGACTTGAGTACATACCCTGAAGAGCCATAACTTACACCATCGTGAATTCCACCGGTTATTCTTATACTACCAGCAACATCAAGTTTGTATGGACCCGGTGTGGTTGTACCTATGCCCACATTAATACCTGTGCTATACGGATAGAAGTTATTTCCTGACTCAATCCATCCCCTTGTTGCCTCAAGCCAGGCGCGATTTCCTTCTTTGCTTTCTACCGGTATATCTATCTTCCGATTCAATGAATCGGCCGCGGGTGCATATAATAGGCTTGAAAGAACACCACAAATGGTAAGTAATTTAATAATATGATGATTCATAAAATCCTCCTATTTTCAGGTAATAATTTATTCAAAAATTACCGCATGTCAAGGTTGTTTTTTAACTTTCTTTTTGTCTTTCCCTTTAATGGGGCTTTCAGATATTGCGACTTTTGGTTGCAAAAAATAATGAGGGTCAGCGTATTTACCTGTTGACAGGGATTGATAATTGATTATAATCTCAAATTAAGGGGGTTTTATGCGGATTCTCAAATATGTTACCTTTATTATCAGCATAATTACTATGATTCTGGCAATAATTGCCCGATTGTTTTCTCCGAATAAGGTTCTCTTTGACCTTGCTGCCCTTACTTATCTACGACTTACAGCGGTAATGCTCCTGTATACAATTACCATACATTTTCTCTTTTCAAAGGAATAATTTGAAAGGGGTAATATGCTTTCACAGATGCCAATAGATATCAAAAAGGTAAAAAAAGAAGAAGTAGATAAAGAGATATTGCGTGTCGGTATGATTGCTGAACTTGATGCAATAAATCTTTACGAGCAACTGGCGAGTATGACTGAGGATGAGAAGATAAAGACTATTCTCCTTGATATTGCAAGAGAAGAGAAGACCCATCTTGGTGAGTTCCAGACATTACTTTTAAATATAGATAAAGAACAGGTAGAAGAACTCAAAAAGGGCAAAGAAGAGGTGGAGGAATTATCGTAGTTCCCTAACAATAATTCTTACCACCTAATGAGTTACCGACTGGGTTTAAAAGTCTTGAGTTTTATCTCCGGCAGATAGGAAAGGATGTAGATATAATTGAGGCACTACAGAATTTCCGGAGTTAATGCTTATGAATTTTATTTTTAGTTAAAAAAATCCTTTCATCAATTTATCTTGAAAACTAAATAATATTCATTATAATTAAGAATGACTGATCTTATTTTGACAATATCTTCAACAGGAATCAATTATGGCTGAGATAAAAAGCGAACTCAGAAAAAGGATAAGAGATAGTCAGAGAGGTGAAATCACCGAGCATTATATCTACAAGGAACTTGCAAATTTTGTAAAAGATGAAGGCTTTAAAAAAATACTTCTCAGGATTTCCGATGAGGAATTAAAACACTATCAATTTTTTAAATCCTTTACAAAAGAAGAATCCAAAACTGACAAGTTTAAAGTCTTTTTTTATGTCTGGATATCAAGAATTTTTGGTTTAAATTTTGGACTGAAACTTATGGAAAAAGGCGAGGACCTCGCCCAGCAAACATATGATGAAATAAAAAAAGTCGCACCTGAAATAGATAATATAATCAAGGATGAGAACAGACACGAAAATGAATTAATAAGTTTAATAAAAGAGGAGCGTCTGAAATATGTAAGTTCAATCGTGCTTGGTTTGAATGATGCCCTAATAGAAATAAGTGGGGCACTTGTGGGATTTTCTCTGGCACTTCAGAAAACACAGATTGTTGGAATTGTTGGCTTGATTACCGGTATCGCCGGTGCCCTTTCAATGGGTGCTTCTTCCTATTTGTCAGCCAAGGAAGAGACTTCGGAGAAGGTTCCAATGAAAGCAGGTTTATACACTGGCCTTGCTTATATCGGCACGATCGTAATTCTTGTTCTACCGTATTTTCTGTTGAAAAATATCGTTGTGTGTTTGGGATTCACAATTATTACTGTATTCCTCCTCATATACATTTTTAATTACTATGTTGCAGTTGCCAAAGAATTGAAATTTAGAGATAGATTTCTTGAAATGGCAGGAATAAGCCTTGGTGTTGCGG
>JBDRWI010000015.1:0-40322 GCA_039802265.1 Caldifarciminota bacterium
AAACCGTCTCTTTGTGCGGAGACCATTTTCATATCATTCTCCCCTGAATATCTTGTGGTTTTTTTTAACTATAATGAAAAATTTCATTACCATTGTATAGGAATTTTTCAAATTCCTATACAATAAAATATCACCGTTGGTAAGTTGTTTACCAATGTTCGTACAGACATGAAGATTTCCGGGTCCTACATCCACAGGTTGCCCCCAATTCTGAGAAAACCAACCGCCTGTTTCATAAACTGCAGCCATTCCACCCCAGGAAGGACCAGGGAAAAGATATGAAAATGAAAGATGAGGACCATTGCCAGTACCATTATCTGATGCGATCGAGTTAGGATATCCCCCGGAAAATAATAGTGAATCGTGTACCCAGAAAGACAAACTCCCGGATGTCTGATGAACATTCAGGTTATGTGTGAATCCACGATTTACTATTTGAATTGCATCAACTATTGGATTATACCCAATACACTCCTGCTTCTGTGTCCAGAGTGTATATCCGTTTACTGAAGAATCAATTACTGTTGCCGGCTGTGGTAACCTTGAAGAAGAAACGATAAAAATATTTCCGCTACCGAGCAATGACTTATCTATTCTTTTTGCGGGCGGGTCTTTTTCCTTAATAATCCCCGCCATCAAAAATAAGACACAAATTGCCAAAATTGTCACCTTAACCTCCTAATTTCATTACCTTCTTAACCAAAGCACCATCGGGGATTTTTAAATTTATAAAATAGACCCCGGATGGTAGTGGATGGATGGAATTGTCATCACCAGACCAGATAATCTGGTTAAACGGTTGAATGGTTAAATGGTTAAATTGTTTTACCATTCTACCCGAAGCATCGTAAATACTTAATGAAATTTCGGATTGCGGATTGCGGAATGCGAAATTGTTTGGAATTTGAGTATTGAAATTTATTTGGTCATTGTGCTTTGGGATTTGGAATTTAATCACGCAGTGATTTTTAAATGGATTTGGAAAGACTTCAAGTCTCAACCTTACATCTTCCACCTTTAACTTTTTATCCTCTTTGCTCCCGGTGTAATCGTTGAAGGTAAAGTAAATTCCTATATCACCGCTTCTCAATCCATTAAAGGCAGTCCAATAAGGGTCATAATTGCCCGCAGCACAAAGAATGAATGCGCGTCTCCTTGTTATGTCAAGCCTCTTTGCAATCTGCTGAAGGCCCAATCGTAAAGAATCATTCTGGGCGGTAAGATTCTCAGGTGTGCCCCAGGTTATTCCCTGGTCAGTTGACCAGTTAATATAAATATCATTCCAGCAAAGAGAGTCATTGAGGTCATTCCTTGGCATACTGTAAATTACTGCCGCCAGATTTCCTCCGGTTGCGATTGTCGGATAGAAGCATTCGGTATCCGGCGCCCCGAATGTTGAAGAGACTGCAACACAGGATTCACCCTCAGCATAAGAGACATAGACCTTGGAATAATAGGGATATGTATCATCCGCACCATTTCGGACATCAAAAACCAGCAATGGATTTCCTGCATCGGTAACTGCCATCTGTTTCCAACCGAGTATACTTAACGGATAGGGATTGGGCAGGACTATATCATAGGTATCAGGAGAAGATATCCCGATTGTATCAATTCGGCAATAGAGAATATTCATAGAGTCGTCGTACCAGAAGACATAGCCAACTTCATCATTGATATCAAAGCCCCAGAGATTCCCATAGCCAATGATTCCTGATGATAGCATTGTGGTGAGGTCATACGAATAGATACTACAATAAATTTCATTATTTATCCCGCAAATTATAAAGATAAGGTTACCATTGGAGAGTTGCTTACCGAGCACAAGGCGCACACCGATATTACCGATTCCAATATCAACAGGATAGCCCCAGCACGAACTATACCAGCCACCGGATTCAAATTGTGCCCCAGCCCCACCCCGAATAGGACCGGGAAAGTAATAGGAAAAAGAGATATGCGGTCCGGGGTTTGAGGCAATGGAGTGGGGATAGCGAGCAGAACCCATTTGTCCGCTGTATACAAAAATGTCGTGAGCCCAGAAAGAAACTTCTCCATCGGCCTGGTGGACATTCAAATTCCCACCTGGGTATAATGCCCGATTCACAATCTGGATACCATCAATCACCGTGTTATATGCAATACACTCCTGCAGTTGCCCAAAGAGGGTATGAACATTGGATGAGTCAAGGATTGACAGTTCATTGATTAAATAAAATATGAATGGAGCCATAATTACCTCCCTCGGATATATCAAAAAATGGAAGATGGTTCAAAAGGGCTCAAGAAGTGAAAGAGGATTCTGCCATGTTGAGCCCTCTTTAGCCTTTTATCCCCTTTTTGTATCACCATAAAGTCCTTATATTTATTATATTCCAGATTGTTTATGGAAACCAAAAAGAGAAGGACGAGGAGTTATGGATTTTTCAATAGTTTTTGCCACCCAACCTTTCTTCCATTGACTCTCGCAATGAAATATATATAATTTTTCCGCAAAATGAATACAAGATATAAAAAACGGATTGAGGTGGTCAAAGACTATCTTGAAAGCAAAGAATCTTTAAGGAAGGTTGCAGGAAGATTTGGTATTTCCCATCTTACCCTGTGGCGCTGGGTGAGGTGGTATAAAAGCGGAGGAGAGGAATCTTTAAATAGGGAAAAATTTTTTTCGCCATGGAATAGGATGGACCCCAAAATTGAAAAAGAGATTGCCCGGATAAAAGAAGAGATACCGGCAATTACCATTGCCCGTGCTAAAAAGATTCTTGAAAGAAAGGGCATCCGAGTTTCCAAAAAAACCATCTGGAAGGTCTGGAAGAGATACGGCTTAATCAATAGAGACATCAATCTCAATAGTCCCATTCTCTTACAAAGACCCGAGGCATTTCTTGATGAAGAGATATTAAGTCTTTATAATCTTATGGATACAATTGGACAAATGGATTTTCAGGACTATTATAAAAATGTAAAATATTTGAGGGTTCGGTTAGAGAAAAAAAGACTTTTTTATTCTTCATTGTATGCAGGAATTCTGGAGGCAATTTCTTTAAGCTGGATGGGTAAGGCAAAAGAATGCGTTAGACTCTTACAGGATTTAAGAAATAAATTGCCCAAAAAGGGAGATGCACTCCTGAAATTTCATATCTACATCGGACTTGCAATGGCGTATGCAAGGATGTTGAGAATAAAAAAGGCAATGGAACTGGCAAAAGTGTGTAAATACCTGTGCGGGCTGATAAAAGTTCCAATTCTTTATCGTGAGATTGCTAATCTATATACCCACATTGGTTATCAAAATAAGGCGCTAATTATTGTTGAAAAATTACTCAGGGATAAATTAGAGAGTTTAACAATGAATGATAAAGATATATTGAATGCAGATATGGCAATTCTCCTTGCATCGGCAGGTAAGTACAATGAATGCCTCAAGGCACTGAGGGCGATTAGAAAAGATGCATCATATCTTCCATTTCTCTCACCTCTGATAAAATCCCAGTGCACCCTTGGGCAGGGGAAGATCTATGAAAGTCTGGAATTTGCCCAGGAAGCTCTGGCAAAGGCAAAGAAATCTGAAATCCTTAACTGTCTCCATGTCGCATCGCTAACCATTGCCGCCTGCTTTATGGCATTAGGGCAAAAAGAAGATGCCCGTAGGATGATTAAAAAATATAATCCTTTATTTAGTAAACACAGAATGGAAAAGGATTTAATGGTGCGCCGACTTTTACTGTCTCAATCCCTAAAAAGTGAGAAATTTAAACATCCGGTCTGTAGATTGATCGGGCTATTAAAGATTGCGAATAAATCAAAAAAACTCACTGACTACCATCGTGCTTACAGATTTGCTCAAAGATATAAACTTATGGGTATTTTTCACCGATTTATTCTATTTTTTCCAGAGATGATCGCAGAATTTATAAAAAGGGGCTGGAAGGTATTCCTTCCGCGCCCACTTTTAGACCTGCCGGTATTTAATAAGGAATCAATCGTATATACAGTCAATTTCCTTGGTGATATAAAAATTTATCGAGAAATTCCACTCAATGTTAAATTGACACCAAAAGAGGCATCTTTTCTTATCTTCCTTGCCACACAAAAAAGGCACTCAATACCTCTAAAATTGATATACGAAAAATTCTGGCATAGTGAGAAAAGCCCTGCTCGTAATCTTTCCCATTTACTATGGAATCTAAAAGAGAAACTCGCCATTCCTAGTAATATGCTACATATGAAAGGTCCTGATTTGATATGCAGATGCCATTTCTTAACCGACTGGGATGAATTTGAAAGGTGCTTGATTCAGGCCGAGGCAATGAAGCGACTGGGAGACATGGAAAGTGCCAAAAATGAATACCAAAAGGCGATTTCCCTATTTAAAGGCGAGGTCTTTAAAAATATCTATGACAAATTTGCAGTTGAAAAGCGGGACGAAATCCTTGCTAAATATGAACTTGCCCTTGAGCGATATAAAGAGTTGAAGAATCATATATCTTGATTTACATTAAACTTCTATATATAATAGACCAAACTTAAAGGAGAAAGATGGAAATAAAGATATTGAATCAGTCAATCTTAGATTATAATGGAGATTTGTTGGTCGTTAATCTCTTTGCGGGAGTAAAAATACCCGGTGGTGCTACAGGGGCAGTAGATAAGGCACTGGATGGTGCCATCTCGTCGATGATCAAGGATGGTGATATAACCGGTAAACTCGGGGAGACTGTAATCTTTCCCACCTTTGGAAAGATAAAGGCAAAGAAGGTGATGGTAGTAGGACTCGGGAAGAGTGAAAACTTTGGAATTGAGGAAATCCGAAAGGCAAGTGGTTCGGCCGCAATGGCGGCAAAGAGGTCAAAGACCAAAAGGGTTGGAACAATCCTTCATGGCGCAGGAATCGGTGGTATTGACCCCCAAATAGCTGCTCAGGCACTCGCCGAGGGAACAATCCTCGGACTTTATGAATTTAATACCTACAAGAAACCTGAAGGGAAAGTAATTGATGAATTTGCAATTATTGAGATTGACAAGAGCAAGATACCGCCAATAGATAAAGGTGCCCATCTTGGCAGTATCCTTGCCGAATCACAGAATATTGCCCGGGATTTTACAAATGAGCCGGCAAACAACCTTACGCCGGAGAAATTTGAAAAGAAGGTAAAGGAAATTATAAAAGGCTTTGGCCTTGACGAAAAGATTACCGTCACCACAATGGATAAAAAAGAGATTGAAAAATTAAAAATGGGTGCCCTCTTATCGGTTGGGCAGGGTAGTGACAATGAACCGAAATTCATTACATTGCGCTATAAAAATAGCAAGGGACCACTTGTTGTCTTGATTGGCAAGACACTTACCTTTGATTCGGGTGGCATTTCATTAAAATCTGCGGAAGGAATGGGGGCGATGAAGGGTGATATGACCGGTGGTGGTGTAGTATTTGCAACAACAATTGCCCTTGCCCGCACCGATACAGCGATTAACCTATTAACGATTATGCCCGCAGTTGAGAATATGCCCTCTGGAAAGGCATCAAGACCCGGTGATATAGTCCAGGCAATGAATGGAAAGACGATTGAGATTATTTCAACTGATGCCGAGGGGCGTATGACCCTGGCGGATGCCCTGTGCTTTGCGGAAAGGGAGGGGGCAGAAATAATTGCTGACATTGCGACCCTGACCGGAGGTTGTGCAATTGCCTTTGGCGATGTTACCGCGGCCGTAATGGGAAACGACCAGGAATTGATAGATAAATTACTTAATATCTCAAAAAAGACCGGTGAAAGGATGTGGCAATTACCCCTCTTTGAAGAGTATGAAGAAAAGATGAAGAGCGATGTTGCTGATATAAAGAATTCTGCAGGCAGACTTGCCTCGCCGATAACCGCCGGGATATTTTTGAAGTCATTTGTAGCAAAGGCGAAATGGGTGCACATTGATATTGCCAATAAGGAATTTGCCGAAAAAGATAGATTCTATCAACCAAAAGGGGCAACCGGTTTTGGTGTTAGAACACTATTTGAATTCTGTCGGGAAATAGAATAATCTGTTATAAATCGGTCCATGAAATTGAAAAGTACAATTTTACTCTTGTTCTTTACCACCATATCCTTTTCTCAGAAAATTACCGATTTTCGATTGACACCGACCGCTGGTTATGATATGGATATCGGTCTGGGATTTTATGGCAGAACAGGAGAGGAAAAGAATTATAAAGCACAACGTCTATCAGGAAATACAAGCTTAGACTTTGACGGGCGAATGGAAAGCGAACCTAGGGTCTTTGAGGGAAAATTATCTTTCTTTTATTCCCCTTTTTTGGACAATATAAAATGGACTGATACAGTCAATCACCGGGATGAGAAATTAAAAGGGGCTTCTTTGTGGCTTGTTGAGGCATTGTCTGGAGATTTTTATATTAACAACTCCAATCTCTTCTGGCTAATTTCGGGCAATGGTAGTGTGGATTGGAATTACTACAATATTGACAGTAATTACAGCCACGATGTTTATGGTAACTTTGACGCCACCGGCGGCATCGGACTGGGACGCCTGCGTGATGGAACCGCCTCCTATAAGGCAATGGAAATTGTAGATATCTTGATTAGAGAAAAGGTAATTGAGAAAAAATTAAAGAGTGATGAGATTCTCGGCCTCGCCCAGTTATTGAATCAGAAATGGAATTTTCAATTGCGCTATCAACGATACGAAAAATTCTACTACAAAGAGATTGAAGATTACTTAAAGTCTATCGGTATCTATAGAATTCCAGCATATGTCTGGTTCAAGATTAAAGAGGTTATTGATGAAGATATCACACCGCGTGAATTTGGTTTAAAATTATCCGGTGGCTTTGGCCTCACCGGTTATGGCTATGCCTCGTATAGTATAACTGATGGTGATACACTTTCCGAACTGAGAGGAGACCCGCTCGTGCACTTTAAGACATCCCTTCGTCTTGCCTATCCATTAACATATCGCTTCCAATTAAAGGAGATGATGGATTTGACTATCACCGAAAAAAGTCCGTCATTCTCCTCCTCTCTATCACTTATCTATTTAATTTATCCGAAATTTGTGGCGGATATTTCTTATGATTGGCAGGACTATCTTGACCAACTCAAACAAAAGAGAATAAAAAATCACATTATAAAATTTACCCTGAATTACTATCTTGAGGATAGAACATCTATTGGCTGGTCAAACTGTTATATATACATGAAAGAAGGGCCGGGAATACCCCAAAAATATCTCACGACTAACATTAGGTTGAACTATGATGTCTTATAAATCGCAATGCCGGAGTCCATACTACAACTTTCCAGAACTGTAGAAGAATTAATACTAAAGGCACTCGGTCTGGAAGGAATAGATAAAGATAACTTAAATATCTATCAAAATAGAATCGATAGTCTGAGAAAAGAGATGGCGATACTGGCGCAAAAATTTATAGAGCAAGAATTTATTGAATCCAAACTACCGGATGCGTATCTGGCATTAAATTTTCCGGCAAATATTATAAAAACCGAATGGGTGGTTGGGAAATTAAAGAAAATTTATGGTGATTCCTTGCCCCATCAGGCTCTCAATGTCCTTGATGCTGGATGCGGTGAGGGCGCAGGCACAATCGGTATTTTTAATTCGCTAAAGGATATTAAAGACATAAATTTCCTGGGCGTTGATGCCTCAACGGCGATGATAAATAGATATAGAAAATTCACTCAATCCCTCGAAATCAATGCAAAAAGTTCTGTGGAAAATATAGATAAAAGTTTCTTTAAGAAATTTCAAAGTCAATACGACATTATTATCCTTTCCAATATCCTGGGTGAAATTTCCGGAAATAAATTAAATCTTATCAAATCTGCCCTTACAAGTTTACATAGTCCAGGAATTTTAATAATTATTGAACCAGCCCTGAAATTTAATGCCCGCTCCTTAATGGAGATAAAATCCAAATTAAAAATCGGCAATGTAATACTACCCTGTAACCATAACTCTCCCTGTCCCTTATTAAAAAAGAAGCATGAATGGTGTTATCAATCAATCCCCTGGGTTGTGCCCCAATATCTTGAATTGCTCAATCGGAAGTTATTCCGAGATTTGCGATATTTAAAGTTTTCTTATTTAATTATTGCAAAATCTATTGAAACGAAACCCAAAATTATACCGGTCATCAGCCCGGTCTGGGAGGAAAAAGGAAGAAAGAGGTTTTTTATCTGCCTGAATGGCAAAAGGATTGAGTGTATTCGCTCCAATAAGGATGAAAGTGATGAAAACAGAGTCCTTGATTCAATAATTAAGGGCGACCATATACAATTGGATAATTTCCTTAAGCGAACCGAAGAAAGTTATCTTGTCCTCAAGGAGACAAAAATCAAGATGGTGTGTTGACTGCCATCACCGTAATCAAATAGAATCTCACCCTTCAATCAGTTGATATTGATATAACTTCCAATACAAACCTTTCTTGTTTAGCAGTTGCTCTGGCATACCTTCTTCAACAATCTTACCCTTGTCCAGAACATAGACATAGTCACAGATTGAAAGAACCGATAATCTATGTGAGACAATAATTAAGGTTACCCCGCGAATTTCCGAGATTTGCTGGATGAGTTTCTTTTCGGTTTCCGCATCAAGATTACTGGTGGCATCATCAAGAACCAGAATTTTCTTCTCATTCAATAATGCCCGGGCAATTGCTATCCTTTGCTTTTCACCACCTGAAAGTTTTAGCCCTCTTTCACCGATCAATCCGTTATAGCCCGCTGGAGAATTTTTAATGAAATCGTCTAACTGGCATATCTCAATAACTTTTTCCAGTTTATCTTTCTCAATCTTCTTTCCAAATACGATGTTATTATATATGGTATCTGAAAATAGCGATGGCTCCTGGGGAGCATAGGAATATAGCCCGCGATATTTTTTCAAACTCAGTTCACAACTTGAAAATCCGTTTAATTTTATAGCACCCTTTGTTGGTTCCGATAAACGCATCAAAAGTTTTAAAAGCGTCGTTTTACCCGAACCAACAGTCCCGGCAAGGCCAATTTTCTTACCGGCGGTTATTTTTAAATTGATGTCACTTAGCACTGGTGGTAAATCTATTCCGTAAGAGAAGCTCAAATCTTCTACTGTAATACTTGAAAAATCAAATTCTATTACCTTTCCGGTGTCTGACACATCCGGGGGATAATTCTTTATCTCTTCAATCCTTTTCACCTGGACCTCAGCCCGTTTTTTGACTACAAAGAAATTGGCAATATCAATCATTGGATGGAGTAAGGTCAAGATATAAGCCATAAAGGCAATCAATCCTCCGATCGTTATCATATTCTTTATCACAAATATCCCACCGCATAATAAAATAAGCACTATCCCCATTTCCTCTATTGAAGCAAACATATTCTGAAGCAAAGATTCAATCCTGAATACCTTCCTTGCCGAATCTATCCTTCTCTGTAATAATTTCTTGAATTCGCCTTCATTCTGTTTTTCCAGGGTGTATGCCTTGATAATACGAATCCCGGAAAAATTTGACTGGAGAAAATTATGGACGAGCGAAATTACCTCACGCCAATTTTTAAAATATCTATAAACCTTGGGCGAAAAAAATCTATAGCCTAAAATCGTAATTGACATAGGCAAGACGGCAATGAGCATCAGTCTCCATTCAATACGCGAAAGAAAATAGACGGCAAAGGCAATGGTCAGGACACCCTCAAGGGGTCGGAATATGCCGGAACAGGCAAACCAGGATAATTCACCAAGGTCTAAATCAATCCTTTCCAAGACATCTCCGGCGGGAAATTTATTAAAGAATGTATGCCCTTTAGTAAGGATAGATTTGAAGATATTATTCCTTTCCTTGAGATTAAAGATTTCATTGGTCCTGCCCCGGGTATAGGGCAGGAATACACCAGCAATAGAACGCAGCAGACCAATGGCACCCAGAAGAATGATGGCATTTATCAATTGTCTGATGCCAAATTCCGATTTTATGCCGTCAATAATATCTTTCAATATATAGGGAAACAACAAGACAAGAAATGTGTATATAGATGTGAATATCACCAGAAATATCAACCTGCCGGTCCTCTGTTTCCAGAATGCCACAATCGTCTTCATTTATCCGCCTTCTGTTGTAAGTACTGGAGTCTATAAAAATTGTAGTAAAATCCCCTTTTCTTTAAGAGTTCGTTATGACTTCCCTGTTCAACAATTCTACCATTGTGGATTATCAAGATTCGGTCCGCGAGTCGGGTGGTGGTCAGACGGTGGGCAATGATAATTGCCGTTCGGTTCTGGAGTAGCTCTTTTAAGCCTTCCTGGATAATCCTTTCACTCTGCGGGTCAACTGCCGAAGTAGCCTCATCAAGGATGATTATCTCGGGGTCAAAGACCAAGGCCCGGGCAAAGGATAACAATTGCCTTTCACCAAATGAAAGATTTATGCCCTGTTCAATGATGTCGGTATTGTAGCCCTTGGGTAGATTTTGTATCCTTTCGTGAATCCCGATTCGTCGGGCTGCCTCCTGAACTCTTTCCGTGGATATATCGTTATTAAAAAGACGAAGATTATCCAGAACCGTGCCCGGAAAGAGAATGACATCCTGGGGAACAAAACCAATCTTTTTACGCAGGGTATAACGATTAATCTTATTCAGGTCTATTCCATCAATACTGATAAAACCGATATTGGGCTTGTAGTATTTTAACAAAAGTGAGACGATGGAGGTCTTACCACCACCGGTCTCACCCACGAATGCAATCTTTTCTCCCTTATTTATCTCAAAATTAAGGTCTTTTAATACCCAATCTTCATTCTCATAGGAAAATCGCACATCGTCAAATTTAATCCTTTCATTCAAAATTGAAAATTCGGACTTTTCAATATTGTCTTCAAATTCCGAAGGCAGGGAAAGGATATTGAAGATCCTTTCGGCCGCGGCAAAGGAGCGCTCAATGAGGTTTATCTGGTCCGATAAGCCCCTTAAAGGATTGAAAAACCTCGTTATATAATTTATAAAGAGAAAGAGTGTCCCAATCGTTATCATCCCTTTCAAAGCCCATATACCACCAATCCCCAATATAAGTAAAATACCAATAATCTCGCCCAAGTCAACCAGAAACCAGATACGATACCAGTAGAGCATTGACTTCATCTCTAAATCAAACTTATCCCTGCCCAGGGTATTGATTTTCTTTAAAAAGTTATCTTCTTGAAGAAAAATTTGAACAACCGGTAAAGCCCTTACTGTCTCCATTATAAAACTGTTTATTTCTGCAATCTTTTTGCGAACACTGACATATATCGGTCTGACATTCTTTCCAAACCACCAGAAGGCATATAAAAAGACTGGAAGCAGTATTAAAATCAAAAGATACAATCTATAATCTACTACAATCATAATAACCGACATCCCCAAAAGTAAAATAAAATCCTGGGCAAGCACAACTGCGGTTGAAGAGAATAGACTTTTCAATGTCTCGGCATCACCCTCTACACGGGTTATCAACCTGCCCACAGGATTCTTATCAAAAAATTTAACTGGAAGGGTGATTGTGTGGCGAAACAGGTCAAATTTTAAATCTGCAATCGCCCGTTCGCCAATCATGGCAATCTCAATCTGCTGGAAGTATCTTATCAGGATGGTCAATCCCTGGATTACCAAATAAATAAAGGCAATGAATACAAGCCCCTGAATATCTTTTTGTGGAATTTCATAATCAAGCACCCTTTTTATAAGTATCGGACCAATGAGTGTCAGCAGTGTAGAAAGCAAAAGCAGTATCGTAGCGATGATTATTCCTTTGATATATGGTTTAAAATAAGGAGCAAGGCTTTTTATTAGCCTAATATCCTTTCCACCCTTTTCTTCCTCTTCTTCACCAACAAACTCTTCATCACCATGCCACCACATAACCTCTATTATCTACAAAAATCCAGTTGCGTCAAGGATACTGTAATCCTTGCCATCAACCGGATAAATTCAAAAGAATATATGGCAGTTGGGCTTAGGTTCTGAAATAGAATAGGGTTTAGTATGTTGGTTTCGTTTGATGAAACTTTTCCCAACCCTATAGGACAAAACCCAATCCTGTTTCTTAACCCAGACCTTTAGACTATCCGACTTTGTTTGCTTGGAATTTCTTCCTCTGGATTTAAAGTCTGTAGGAAGGGCCTGTTGCTTTTTGTTATTCTTCTTTAGTAAAATTTATCTCTGGATTATCAATGTGGTCAACGGTCTCTTTTAATGCAGCAACCATCCTTTCGTAATTCTTCTTTCCGATGTATTGTAATGAATCCTGCGCATAGAGTTTAATGGATTTCTCTATCGGCAGGATTTTGAATTTGTAAGAATCGCCAACCCTGTATTTGGCAACATAGGTTGGAATGTATTTTATTTCTTTGAGATATACCGTGTTACTATCCTTGGCAATTGTATATTTCAGTATAATCCCGGTATCAGTGTATTTCTTCCGCTGTCCACAGAAAAAATTACCCAGGGAATAGGCAACAAATATCTTTTTATCTTCTATTTCTAAAACCTCTACAGGCTGTATTACATGGGGATGAGAACCAATAATCATATCCGCTCCCATTTCGGTAATCTTTTTCACCGTCTTTTTTTGTTCTTTATTTGGAAATCTTTTATATTCAATGCCAAAATGGAGGGCAACGATAACAAAATCACAAAGCGGTCTCGCCTTTTCAATATCCTTTTTAATCTCATCTAAATCTATCAGTTTTACCATCCAGGGTTTGGGGATTGGTATCCCATTCATTCCATAGATATAACTCAAAAAAGCAATTTTGATGCCATTTTTTTCAAAAACATATATTTCTTTACTCTCTTCTTCTGTTATATAGGCACCAACCTGAACCAGTCCTGTATCTTTTATTATCTTCGTGGTTGTTCTTAATCCCTTAAAACCATAGTCAAGGGTATGATTGGTGCGAAAAAGGAGGTCAAATCCAGCATCCCTTAGAGCATATGCCAGCTCTTCGGGAGTCTTAAAACAGGGATAACCAGTATACGGTCCGACTGTATCAAGTGCACCACCAAACCAGGCGGTGCTCAAATCAACTGAACTTAAATAAGGTTTTACTTCTTCAAAGCAGGGATAAAAATCATAGAATTTCTCTTTTGAATTATAGACACTATTCAATATACTATTATGAATAAAAATATCGCCAACCGAGATGATTGTAATTTCCTGTGGATTTTGAGAAAATAAAAGACCAGTCCACAATAAGTAACAAAAGGTTTTCAACATATAAAATTATAATAAAAATGCCAAATTAATCAAGATAAACTAAAACCTTTTTAGCAATCTGGCGAACACTGAAACCCTAAAGATGCTCCATCTTAAAATCCATGCACCTTCCAGCAACCATAAAAAGTCAACATTTTTCGCCAGGCGGAAGGTGTTGACCAATATTATACTTTATTAAAAGATATTGTGTCAAACTTGTCAGCGGGAGGTTACAATGAACTGTACAAAGGTGCTATTGCTAATCGTAACTGCGGGTGCATTAATAACTCGTTGTGCCCAAAATGAAAAGGCAGAGGTTGAGGAATTTCTTGATAGATGCTGGTTTATCGGCGGTGAGGCCCGTACTTCTGATGACAGCACGACAACACCCCAGGGTTCAATTGGTGGTCCAGGTCTTGCACTGGACACCTTTCCCTTCTATGTGAAATGGGTCCGGCGTATTGAACGACCTGATACGACCAGGCATTATGAAATTGATGTTATAGGAGATAGCGCATTTGTTACAATGACAGCATACTTTAAGGGAACACCACCGGAGTATGGTATCTTTGTTGTCAGCGATTCTCCGGTTGGCTCGGGATTGGTAATGGTGCGTGAAATCACCGATAGTGTTGTGCGAAAGATAAAGTGCTACCGTAATGATACAGGCTGGCACCTGGTAAGTATGACGGTTGCTGATATTTACACTGTGGGCACAGAACATCCGGTCACAATTACAAGAATAGAAGTGCGAGTTGGAGGTATTCTTGTCTTCACGGTTAATGACCCCAACACTTATTTCACAAAAGAACAATTGCCAGCATTCAAAC
Source organism: Caldifarciminota bacterium (assembly GCA_039802265.1). Classification (GTDB taxonomy): domain Bacteria; phylum Hydrothermota; class Tepidihabitantia; order SM23-42; family JAOAFX01; genus JBDRWI01. The sequence continues at coordinate 14,085 of JBDRWI010000015.1, forward strand.
CAAATGATACAGTGGAGGTAACCGTCTATTGCCAGGCTGAAGGTGATTCAACCTGGGCATTTTTGCATCACGGTGCAGAGCATAGACCAGGTGTAGGATTAAAGAGACACTGGCGTCAGCCATTCTATCGTGATAATACCACAACATTCAAGCGAACGTGGATAATCGCGGACGACTCAGTCCTCGTAACACCTGCAGTAAGGTATAGTGCAATTGATGTCCTCGGTCACATTTTTTACTCTGCGTCAAAAATGTTGACTTAAATATTCAATATGTAGGACAAAACTTTCGTAGTTCGCACGGTTGAAGCCTTGCCCTACGACCTTCGGGAAAAACTAACCGGTTACCTTCCAATACTTAATAATGAATTTTTGGTGTAAAGAAAAAAAATACAAGGGTGTCTTTTATTTCTTTCCAACCGAAGCCGGACGCTACGATGAAAAATAAAGATTGTAAACGCCCGAATTCATTCGGGCGAAAAATCTCTGAGTTTCAGAGGTTCCCCCTTGATGATGTTCTTTCCTTAAACAAATTCAGAATGGGTCTTCCACAAAAATGGTTAAGAACTGTGTTGTTTTCCCCCTTGCATAATTTATCAAATTCATTATAATGAAAACATAGAAGGAGGTATGATGAACTTGCCATTTGGCGAAATTAAGAATAATCTGTTAATAATGAAATTCTCAACCGCGGATTATTCTATTGCTTCGGTATTAGCAGCAATAAAACTCCATCTTGATGTGATTGAGGAGATGGGTGCGATATTTTTGGGTGCCCAGACCGAGGTTGTTGCTGGACCCACACCGGTCTTCCAGCCGGTTCCGGTTGTTGCCCAGTTTGAATATACCGGCAAGGGCGATGCCAAGGCGACGCTTGAGAAGGTTTATAAACTTGTCTGGCAGGGAATTGTCAATTCATTCCCTGATGAAACCTGCTGGTCTCAGGCAAAACAGGCATACTCTGATTTCATATCGGCACAGGCAGACTTATTAAGGGCAAGGATTGAGGCAAGTAAAGAGTAAATGCCTAAAAGTCCAAAATACCTAAATACCTAAATGCCTAAATGCCGGAAGACTCAATGAAACAGCAAGTAAAATGATAATTCTTTTTTGTCTTTTTTCTCTTACTGCTGACCTGCGCTGGGTTGAGGTTGATGTCTCATTATGGCAGGATGGAAGGGCGGATTTTGTCTATAAAGTCCGCTGGAATGTCATTTCCGGCTCAATGAGTGCATTCTATCTTATGGGCCTTTCAGTTGAACCATTCTTTGACTATGAAAATTCTTACGCCCTTGATGAATATAATAATAAATATCCAATAGACATCAAAGACCTGGGCGGTGGTAAATATGATATTGTGCTCGGTAAGGGGAAGAGATACGGACCCGGTCAGATTACCTTTATAATCCATTTTGGTGGTGATTTAGGTAGGAGTAGAAATCTTGCTGTAACACAGAGTGAATTTGGTGAACTTGTAGTATTCCACTGGGCGCCACCCCAGTGGGATGAACCGCTGGAACATTATACTGTAAATGTGTATTATCCCATAGAAACAATGAGCAAACAGGTGAACCCGGATGACTATGGCTTTCGCACGGAAAAATTTATGAACGAAAGATATCTTCTGGACTACTTTGGGCAGGAATTTAAGGGAAAGTACTATTTTGCAGTTCGGATTCACAAGAATGATATATCGACAATGGAGAAAATGGAGATCCAGCAGTATATTCCAGCTAATTATTTTAACGCCGAAAAGTTTGGCCGGATTGAAATCAAACCCGAGCGTAGACGAAAATTTTTTATCCCTTATGACTTGCTATACATGTTATTTTCCATAATTCCATACCTATTCTATTCCAATCGCAAGGCACAAAAAATAAAAGGACTGTACAGTGAGGTACAGAGCCTGAATTGGCTTAGAAATGACTGGGTCCCACCAAAGATTGAGGTTGCAACATTCAGGAAGTCCGGCAAGGTTGCAAAACTTGACCTGATTGAGGCTGCAATATTCCTTGACTATCCGGTTAATAAGGTCTTTACAATAATTGCTGAAAAATTGCAGAAGGATGGAATTTTGAGTATCTTGAATTACAATCCAATCAAACTCTCGGTTTTGCAAAGACCATCGGGTTTGAAATACTACGAGGCAATGTTTCTTGATGCAATAAAGAGTGATGGCACAATGGATGAGGCAGGATTAAAATCGCTTGTGATGCAGGTTGTTGAGAATATCCAGACAAAGGCCTGGGATTGTGACCTAAAGGCAACCAAGGCATATTATACCGAAAAGATCGGCTCCCCTGATGTGGAAGAACCGATTGATGAAACTTACAGTGATATGTCTTATTATTATTATCTGCGCAACCAGCAGTTTGGCCGCAGTGGTTATTATCAACAGCTGGAGGATGGATTTGTCATATATGGTGAACCAATAAAAGATTATTCAACTTTTATCCGTTCTGACGCCTGCCACAGTGCCTGTTATGTCCATACCGCCTGTCATGATGCCTGCCATTCGGCCTGCCACAGTGCCTGCCATTCGGCCTGCCATAGCGCCTGCCACAGTGCCTGCCATTCGGCGTGTGTGAGTGGAGGGGCGCGGTGATAATCAAATACCTAAAATCTAAAATGCCTGAATGCCTGAATGAGAAAATTAAGCTCCAAAATCAAAATTTAAAATGTCAAACAAATTCCAAATTCCAAATATCAGACGGAAAAGAAGAGATAAATTTAGAATGGGTGGACGGGTTTGTAAGAGAAATCAAACCATATATATATGTAAGAGATATGGATAATCTTTTAATTTTAATACCCAATCAAGTACATAGATTGAATCAATCAGGTGTTACAATTCTAAATTATCTTCTCAAGGGCAACTCAGTCACCAAACTTCTTGGATTGGTAGGAGATAATGAAACGAAAAGAAAAGAGTTGCATTACTTTTTCTGCGATTTGCGGGCGATTGTTAGTGGATGTCTCAGGGAAGGTGAAAAGAGAGAGGCAATATCCTATTATGAATTTAATGGTGATCTGAATAATTATCCAGTCCTTTCAGAAATTGCCGTTACCTATCGTTGCAATCTTGATTGTGAGTTCTGTTATGTTGGTCATAGGGATTACCCTGAACTTGGTACTTCTGATTTGAAAAAGATTATCTTTAAGATATATAATGAAGCGAAAATCCCATCAGTCAGTTTTACCGGCGGCGAGCCTCTAATGAGAAATGATATTGTAGCACTTGTTGAATATGCCCGCAAGATTGGCTTATGGACAAATTTAATAACCAACGGCACCTTGCTTGACAGCAAACTTGCAAAATCCCTGAAACAGGCAGGCTTGAATAGTGCCCAGGTAAGTTTAGAAGGTCCTGATGCCAAAATACACGATAGAATCACTGGAATTCCCGGTTCTTTTGATAATACAATTGCCGGGATAAAATACCTCCTGGAACAGGGTCTATCTGTCCACACAAACACTACTGTCTCAAGACATAACATAGATTATCTTCCAGAAATATTAAAGTTGATAAAATCGCTGGGATTGAGAAGGTTATCAATGAATTTAATGATTCCCTGTGGAAGTGCCGAGAAGAGAAGGGATTTATGGGTCTCATATTCAGAAATCGGTCAACATATATTAAAAATCAAATACCTTGCGCAAAGGGAAAATATCCAATTCTTATGGTATTCCCCGGTGCCGATGTGCGAATTCAATCCCATAGCCTATGGTTTTGGCAATAAATCCTGCGCTGCAATTACCGGGCTTCTGAGCATTGACCCGCTGGGTAATGTCCTGCCCTGTTCTTCCTGGAGAGAACCGGTTGGCTCGTTATTAAGAAATAGTTTCAAAAAGATATGGCATTCTCCGATGCTGAGTTATTTTAAGAATGCTGATTATGCACCGGCAGAATGCCATCAATGTACTGAATTTAAGATATGCAAAGGTGCCTGTCCATTATTCTGGAAGGTATTCTCTCCGGGGCGAGGCAGGGAGATTGATTGAGATGGACTCTTATTCCATTCTTGGTAAAATCTCCCCAAAATTGAGAAATTTTGTTACTGTCATTTTATTTTTTACCGGTTTTGCCCTGCAATTGAGTTCAAGGAATATCCTCCCTGGATTACCCTTTATTGCTTCCTGTGTTTTACTGAACTGGATTAAAGGTTTTTCGATAAAACCAATCCGCCCCCAAAAATTGGAATGGACAGAAGTAACACCGGAAAAGATTGCCATGGTTGGCAGGCATTGTGAGGGTTTAAAGAGAATCCCTAAAAATCTGGGATGTGCCGCATTTATAATCATCACTTTTTTCGTAATATTCGGCATAGGCTTTATTTGGGAGTTATTATCAAATCTAAGTAAATATCAATTTTCGGTCTTTGTCTTAATTATTGATTCTATAATTATCTTTTCCGGCGTAATGTTGAGTGGCGGCCGTGACATCTGGATTCCCAATAATCTGGATGTTAAAATTCCGATTATTGAAAGAATATTAAATCACCCTCTACTTAAAAAAGACCCCAGTCTGCAGATAATACCTTACCTTGAAATCGGCAAGACAAAGGATGGCACATTTCCCAATGATACAAGGATACTGATTAAATTTAAGGATGCACCAGAGGATTTTATCGGTGTGCAATTTCAGATTTCAATAAATGATGTTCAGGGCAAAAAATATCCTTATTGCTACTGTGTTATCATTGCCCGGAAAACCTTCGGGTTATTTGCGAAATTTGTTCCTGTAGAATTAGAAAGAATAACCATTGAAACTGAAAGAAGCAGTGATACAGATGTGATTATAATTCGCCAGACCACAACAAAAAATACTGGTTATTACACAGACACCCAGGTCCAAGATTATATCCTGAAAAACAGCATCAATATTACAAAAAGTATTCTTTCTAATCCAGCATAAAATCATCTGTAATTATAGCAAATCTTGACTTTGTTCAATAAATCACTATAATTGAGATGGGGTTATTTGTTTTAAAACATAGCCGCAAGTATTAGTTTGCGGATAAAAAGACTTATGGTAGCGCGAAAAAAGAAAAAATAATTTTAATGGGGTAAGGCTTAATAGCCTCTGATTAAATCAAGGGTATGCAGTTTGCACTACTTATGGTGCATAAAAAATGCTATGAAATTTAATAAGATTATCCCCTCCCTTGACGGGAGAGGATTAAGAGCCTGCCCTGAATCCTGACCCGTCTTCAGGACAGGTTTATTTCAGGGTGAGGGTGATAAAATTGGTTACCCCTCACCTTTGCCCTCTCCCACAGAGGGGGAGAGGGATTTGATATATCTGAGGAGGTAACTTGAAGATTCATGAATATCAGGCAAAGGAATTTTTCAAAAAATACGGTATACCTGTGCCGAAAGAAAAGGTATGCCTCAGTCTTGATGAAGTGATCTCGGCAGCAAGGGAGATTGGATTGCCCTGTGTTATCAAGGCACAGGTGATGGTCGGCGGAAGGGGAAAGGCGGGTGGCATAAAAGTGGCAAAAACCGAAGATGAGGTCAAGACTTATGGTTCGCAGATACTCGGGATGGAGATAAAAGGACTAAAGGTGAAAAAGGTTCTGGTCTCTGCCGCGATTGAAATTGCATCCGAAGCCTATTTGGGCATTATCATTGACCGTAACGAGAAAAAGACCGTATTAATGGCATGCAAAGAAGGAGGAGTAGAAATTGAGGAAGTAGCAAGACAGAAACCCGAGGCAATATATAAAGTTTATGCTGACCCCTTAATCGGATTACTTGAGCACCGGGCAAGAGAGATAGGACTATTTCTTTATGGCAGTTCTAAGAATGCATTTGAGTGTGCGTCAATCGCAGACAAACTTTATAGATTATTTGTTGAAAATGACGCCTCACTTGCCGAAATAAATCCTTTAGTTGTAGATAAATCGGGAAATCTTATCGCCCTTGACGCCAAGATAAACTTTGATGATAACGGACTTTACCGCCACCCCGAGATTGAAGCGTTGAGGGATAGAGAGAGTGAAGATGAAAATGAATTGCTCGCTCGAGAAAGAGACCTTTCTTATGTAAAACTCAATGGTAATATTGGCTGTGTGGTAAACGGCGCCGGTCTTGCCATGGCAACGATGGACCTGGTAAAACATTTTGGCGGTGAACCCGCAAACTTTCTTGATATTGGTGGTTCCTCTTCGCCGGAAAAGGTGAAAAATGCTTTGGAAATTCTATTAAGAGATAAAAATGTAAAGGTGATATTCTTCAATATCTTTGGTGGTATAACCCGCTGTGATGATGTAGCGCTGGGGATACTTGAGGCGAAAAAGTCTTTAAATATTAAACAGCCAATCGTAGCACGCCTTACCGGAACAAATGAAGACAAGGCAATGGAGATTCTTAAAGAGGCGGGGTTGATCTTTGCAAAGACAATGGATGAAGGCGCAAAAAAGGCAATTGAACTTTTAAAATAACAAGGAGCACCATAAAATGAGTATTTTGGTAAATAAGAATACAAGATTGGTTGTTCAGGGTATCACCGGGCGTGATGGCAGTTTCCATACCCGCCAGATGCTAAATTATGGAACAAATGTAGTAGCGGGCGTAACGCCTGGCAAGGGAGGAATAGAGGTAGAGGGTGTACCTGTCTTCAATTCAGTCGCGGAGGCAGTGAAGAAAACAAATGCCAATACCTCGGTGATTTTTGTCCCGGCAAAATTTGCTCCCGGCGCAATGTATGAAGCCATTGATGCCGGTATTGAACTGATTGTCTGTATATCTGAGGGAATTCCCACGATTGAGATGGTAAGGATTGTCGCGTACTTAAAGGATAAAAAGTGCCGACTCATCGGCCCCAATTCACCGGGACTCGTATCACCTGGCGAAGCAAAAGTAGGAATTCTGCCCGGACATATCTTTAAGAAGGGGAAAATCGGCGTGATCTCCCGTAGTGGGACGCTCACCTACGAAATAGTTGATCATATTACAAAAATAGGGCTCGGACAATCAACCTGTATCGGAATCGGCGGTGACCCGATAATCGGTACAAAATTCATTGACTGCCTTGAACTATTTGCCAGTGACCCTGATACTGAGGCGGTAGTCATTGTGGGAGAGATTGGGGGAAGGGATGAACAGGATGCAGCTGAATATATCAAAAAGTATTTTAAGAAACCGGTCTTTGGATTTATTGCTGGAAAGACCGCACCCCCGGATAAGAGGATGGGGCATGCCGGAGCGATAATCTCGGGTACGGCGGGAACCGCGGCTGAGAAGATAAAAGCATTTGAATCCGCCGGAATAAAAGTAGGAGAGACACCCGCCCAGGTTGCGGAGTTAATAAAAGCAACACTGACTTAAATACAACCGGTGCTCCGAAGTATGATTGAATAAGAGTAGAAAAGATTAGAGAAATATTAAGGTTTGCACTACTTCAATAAGCATTATTATTCCCTTAATTTCGGGGATGTGATATCCAGTGCCTTGGCAATGCGGGAACAGATATTCTGTAAACGATCAAACAATTCCAATTCAGAAATATCCTTTTTGTGGATTCTATCCAGAATATCCTCGAGTTCGGAAAATGTCCTTATTAATTCCTTATAGTCATAACGAAGGACCTTACGCAAGGTATTATATAACTTATCATAACTCTGGGCAACACCATCAATTATATCACCCTTGCGGAAGACTAAATTTCCGGTATCTTCGCCCGTGCCAAGTTTCTGGATGTAATTACTTAACCGATATAACGGTCCATAAATTTTATTAGAGAGAAGAAGTAATAATCTCCACGATAGAAGATACAATATCAATGCCACAATTGTAATAACTGAAAGTTGAACAAAAACGCATTTGTTGGGAGCAAAGACCTCTTTCCGGAATAGTATTAAAGAAGCAGCCACCAAGATCAGGGAAACCAAGATTATAAGAAGGAGTATATATCCAATCAACCGGTATTGTAAGCGATTAACAATTAAGGTCTTTCTGCGGTTCTTTGCCATATTAGAATTTTACTCGGATAATTAACCCTGTCAAGCCTCTATAAGATTGCAATTTATCTTTTTTTGAATATAATCTTCTATGAAGCAAAACATCAAGGCCTATTCACTCACAAAACTACAGGAACTTATGGAGGAGCTTGGATTAGAACCTTATCGGGCACAACAGGTCTTTCAGTGGCTCTGGCAGAAAAATTCTATTGACTTTGAAAAGATGACAAACCTATCAAAAATACTCCGAAAAAAACTTGATGATAAATTTGTTATTAAAAATCTGTTGATTGTTGAATGTCTAAAATCTGGTGATGATGCAAAAAAGTATGTATTTGAACTTGAAGATAAAAAAAGAATTGAAGGGGTCTACATCCCTGAGGCAAATCGTAGAACAATCTGTGTTTCAACTCAGGTGGGCTGTCCCCTGAGATGTAAATTCTGCGCCACAGGACTTTATGGCTTCTCAAGAAACCTGTTCGCCTGGGAGATTGCCAATCAGATTCAATTGGTTCAATCGGACATCAGTACAAAGCCAACAAATATTGTATTCATGGGCATGGGTGAGCCGCTTTTGAATTTAAGCGAAGTTTATAATGCCCTTGAAATACTATCTTCAAGTATCGGTCTGGGTATAAGCCAACGCCATATTACAGTTTCGACAGCCGGGATAATTGACGGCATGCGTGAATTATTAAATTCTCAATTCAAGGTAAAACTCGCCATCTCCCTCAACTTTGCCGATGAAGAATTGAGAAAAGAGATGATGCCGGTGGCAGAAAAGAATCCATTAAAAGAAGTCCTCAAGATTGCCCGTGAATACTCGCTAAGGAAAGAGATGGTGACATTTGAATATGTAATGATAAAAGGACTGAATGACCGGTTAATTGATGCCCGAAGACTTGTTAAATTGCTGAAGGATATCCCTTCAAAGGTCAATCTGATTCCGCTCAATGAGTATCCAGGTCTCCCGTTTAAGAGCCCTGAACCTGAGGCAATCAATAAATTCAGGGATTTTCTCTATAATTTTAGGCATACTGTAACTATCCGTAAATCAAAAGGACAGGAAATACTCGCCGGTTGCGGACAACTTGCGGTAAGGACATAAAATAAAAAAGCCCCATTAAAAATGGGGCTTTAAACCGCATTCCTTGATTCATGCAAGTCGGTCTGGAGTTATGTACTCACCATATTTCTCCTTGTAATCGAGGAGTCTGCGCTTCTGCTCCTCCAGTACATCAAAAAGAATCTGGGGTGGATTCAATACCCTGGTCTTGTAAACATTCACTATCCGTTCAATCTTGGCAAGATGCTCGGGAATGCGAACCATAAATTGTTTATTATAGTCTTCTTTTGAGTAGTCCTTTTTTAGAACCTCTTTAAATAACCGCTTGAGGTCTTCGTATTTAGGAATGAGTCCTGTTGGTGTCTTGATTGCCGCAACATCATTATGAACCCGCAATTCCATCCACTTATACCATACCCTCTTGTCGGTCTTTTCATTTAAGAATTTTCCGTCTTTATCCTTCAGAAAATAGTTTACGCCAAAAATTTTGGGCGGATTATTTAACCCTTCAGCAAACTTCAGGTTGTTCATTATATATTCAGAAATTGGAATTGAAAGAAAGTCAAGGTTGGACATCAGATTGAACTCCCTTACCCCTTCCTTACCTAAAGTTGCGGCAGTTGTCTCGGATTCCAATGAGGCACCCTTGGTTATTATTCCGTGTTGCCAGTCAAATGCCTCTTCAACCGGAACCCAGGTATCAGAATCCCTGCCTCCATAAACAATAGCCCCAACCACCACACCTTCCGGATTATTCAACGCCTCGACATCAAGATTTTTAAACATCTTTAAATCAATGGTAAAGCGGGCATTAGGATGTGATACCGGAATCTCCTTGCCCTGGGCATCCTTTTTACCCTTAAACCATTCTCCTGAATGATTCTCTCCCTTTTCTGGAATCTCTCCGTCCTTTCCAATCCAGTGAACACCACCTTCGGGCGTTACCAGGACATTGGAAAAGATGATTTCGCCCGGAGTATGTAATGCCTCCCATTGATATTTATCATCCTGAGAGTTTACACCCTGAATAATCCCAAACATCCCCTTCTCCACATTCACTGCCCGAACAACACCGTCTTTCTTCCTTAAGTAGGCAATATCATCACCAACGATGTTCTCACCCTCAAGCATTGCCGTGGATGTCTTACCACAAAGTGAGGGAAAGGCACCAAGAAAGTATGTCTTTCTTTTTTGAGGACCATTGATTCTCATTACGAGCATATGCTCGGTGAGCCAGCCCTCTTTTGAACCACGATTTATTGCCAGACGCATGGCAAGTTTCTTTAAGCCGATTGTATTTCCACCATACTGGGTATTGGTGCTATAGACAATATCCTCCTCAAGGTCTATATAGATTCTTCTCTTATCTAAATTCTTGCAGGTCTTCCTTTCGTCAAGTTCACCCTGAGAATGGACAAATTTGAAGAATCTCGCCTTTGGTCCCTGTTTTATGAATTCTTGATAACCAGGTCGGTAGAGCAAGGTCTCACTATGGGCAACATAACTTGAATCGGTCAACTGGACGGCCGGAATAGAGAATTCTGAATTTGTTGGACCAAGGCAGAAGAAACAGACATAAGCCTCCTTTCCCTTCATAATATCCTTCAATATCTCATTAATGTCCGCCAGTGCCGAATCACGGTCTTTTGTCTCTATTGCCTGGTCAAGCTTCTTGCCTGCGGGAACAAGAATCCCGGTATTCTTTTTATCCCTGCCCTGGTCAAGATAATTGTCAAAATGGATGGTATGGCCCGGTGTTTTTAATCGCCTCTCTTCTCCATTTTTAATCGCCGATTCCCGTATATAATTGAAATCATCGGGTGTATCGGCACAGACAAAGACACGCTCTGGATTACACAACTCAAGGTACTTGGCAAGAAATTGGTACAAGGCCGGATTTTCTATCTTACTCAATTTAGCAAATTCCTGCTTGTTAAGTTTTTTTTCCAGAAATTTCCTGGCTTCGTTGGTCATTTTACCTCCTTCAAAAACAAAAGATAATTTGCCACGCATTCACAATAATCCAGAGGATAAAATCCCCCTGAAAAAAACAACCTCACTCCCTATGCCTCCCTTTGGAAAAGGGAGGATCGACGGGAAATATTCTATTCGTTCAAATCGGTCTAAATTTAAATTATATCTATTTTTGAAAAAAATTCAATAATTACATTTTACAATCGTTTAATCATATCCTCCTGGAAATTACGCTTAAATACTTACCGGATGAAATTATTTAATCAAGTTGCTCAAAATTTTTATATTTTAGATAAATGGGGACAATAAACTTAACAACATTTTTGGCATCATTGGTATCATGAATATAAGGGTCTTTTACATAATTGAGAATTATTATAATAAATATTGTATCCTTAAAGCACTCAAGTCTGTCATATTCCTTGGGTTGTCTTCTTTCAATATATCTTTTCAGTCGCTCTACTGCCTTAACAACAACACCAAGTCCACCATAACTAATTCCGCCTGGGTCTTTACTCGCCGATTTGATTTCTTGCAGGGCAGAGAGTAGAGAAAGCTCTACCTTCGTTTCGTAGTCTTCAATCAGCTTAGAAACATCCTCGGGTGGCGCAGTATATTTATTTATTGCACTGAAATCAATGTTCTTCCCCCGATTCAATAAACCATACAAATCACCAATCCGGCTTACATACTCCCTTGTTTCGGTTGATAATTTACTAAAAAGTTCTTTGTTTTGTAGCCAGCGCAAACTTACAGCAACCTTTGTCCGCTTTTTTGTCTTATCCACATGGGTCTCACCGGGTCTATTATGGGTGGCATCAATAATCCTGCTGATTGTCTGGGGATTTAAATTTATCGACTCATAATCAGATAGATTGAGTAAGGTATGTAGCTCTTTTAAAATTGAAATTGCCTTCTTTTCTTTCTCCTCATCGGATAAGCCAATATAGGTATTATCAACGAAAAATTTTATAAGATACTTATTAATTGTGTACCTGCCCTCAGCGAGTTCTTGTTTACTAACAATCCTCGGGCACCATTCGGCAAAACTCTCTACATCCGATTTTTTAAGAAATTCAATATCATAAGGTAGCTCGGTAATAACCGTATCTGGCTGAATTAACCACTGAAGATTTAGCAGGATATCTTCAAGGTTTTCAAGGTGATTCTTACCGGTCCAGGCCATCTTTCCAAATTCCCAATTTCAGAAAATATACCTAAAATTAAATTAAAATCAAGATATATTTTGTAATTTCGTTAAATCTATGAAGCATTCAACCTGACAATGACACAGATTAATCCGAGAATAAACTCAAATCCCAATATAATTAACACCACATCCGTTTCATAGACCCTTTTTTTAATTTTCTTCAAAAGAAAGATCACAAGATGCGTCGTGTCAAAGATTTGATTGTAAGGTTGTTCAATACTGCCATCTTTGTTTACTCGGGCAAATGCCTCAACCTGAAGCCCCTTTCTTAACGGTAGAAAAAAATCTAAAAAATAGGGTATAAAAAGAAACAGCGCATACTTCTCAACACCGCCCAGAATTGCACATATTGCAATATAGGCACCTATTGAATATGTTAATGTGTCACCCGGGAATATCTTTGCTGGGTACCAATTATAAAATAGAAAGGCAATAAGTGCGGATATACCAATCAGAGAGAGCATTACAGCAAAATATTGGTGACTTAAAAAAGAAAGCAATGAAATCACACCAAGAATTATAACCCCCATCCCTGCCTCCAAACCATTATAACCCGCAAGCATATTGAATGCGTTAGCAGAGCCAACTATACCTGCCGGAATTAGTAATAATGGGTATAAAAGCCCGACATCTTTCAGACCTAAAATTGGCAGGTCAATGGTTGTGCGATGGAAATTTACCAGAAGAAAGGGAATTGCCGCAGGAATTGTTAAAAGCGGTTTCTGCCATTGCCTTAATCCTTTCTTCCATCCTCCAACTGTATCATCAAGAATGCCAATGATTGCCACAAATAGAATGGTAATTACCAGACCAAAGGTTGTTATAACATTTTTATAGGTATGATACACGCAGATTTTAATCAGCGTATAATAAAAAATGCCGGAAAAAATACCCGCAAGGACAACCACACCTCCAGCCTCGGGTATTAATTCAGAATTCATTTTGTGCATATCCTTACCAAGAAGATTAATCTTCTTGGCATGCCTTATCCATACTGGAATCAAAAGCAAGGTTATAAAAAAAGAGAAGAGAAGCACGGGAATAAAGATAATCGTTTCTATATTCATCAGGGGCCGTTTTTTTCTATATTATACTTAAGTTTAGAAAAAAATCAAGAGAAAAAAAGAATGATTTGCTACCGAGTTATTACATTGATAATGAAATTAATAAGTTCTGAATTGACAAATGGATTTATGAAAGTCTTTTTTTCTATTTTAATATTGCCGAATTCACCTTGGGATGAAATAGCAACGATTCTATTTTGCTCCATTAAGTATCGGTCAACTGCACCTGGTTTACCTTTAAATACTGTATATGCAGGCGTGCCTAAAATTGCTGCTTCCCGATTCATTGTGCCACCTGCACTGAGCACAAGATCAGAATAATATATTAAGTTTCTACCATCAACAGCATTATCAATGACGATGAGATTACTGTATTTCATTTCCATTAGAATGCGCCGCTGGGCTAAAGAGCGCGGAATTACCAGGACAATTACATTATTGTGTTCAACGAGATATTTTAATGCTTCATAAAATAAGTCATTTTCAAATTGATGGTATAATGCCATCGTTGCCGGCGGTCTTGCGGTAATAATAACCTTATTCTTGTCTATGCCCATTGAATTAAGAAAATTGGGGTCGGGTTTAAAGTCAGAAAGATAGACTTGTTCTTTCAATCCAGGATATTTAACTGCCTTGTTTATGGCGCCAAATCTACTTAAAGATGCCACAGGAAAATATGTTGGAACAATTACCTTACTGGCAAAACGGAACGTCAGGTGATTCAATGGTTGATATTCATAATCCATAAAGACAAACGAAGGTAGACCCATAAATCGTGCTGCCAAAACCAACGATGGCGAATTGAAGGTTAGGGCACGGTCAATCTTTTTATCTTTTATATATTCATATAACGATTGACTGCGCACTAAGACATCTAAAAATTTCCGACCGATATTTGCTCCAGCGTGGGCGCCGATCAAAGTGTGGGACATATTAAAGTTATTCAGCAAAGGTACAGTTTGGGCATATTCACGCGCGGTTATCAATACTGAATGCCCCTGCTTTCTCAATCGTTCAATTATTGGCGTAAAGAACAAGACATGGGGCGAGTTTACAATATCAATCCAGAATTTCATCAATCCCCCGCATTCAGCAATGTTAATGCATAATACATCCAGACATTGGGCCAGCGAAGATACGGAATTTTAATGGTCAAATAATGTTTGGCTAAAATCTCTACTTTTTGGAAGTAGAAATAACCATTTTTCTCATCCCACATATTTTCAACTGCCCAGTTGGCAATCTTCATTGCCATTTTAATTGCGGCAAAGTCAAGATCCCTGAATTTTAAGCAAGTGATAATCCCCTGAGCTGAACCGTGCAGGTCAATTGGATGCTTCTTATTACTATAATACCTCGGACATCCATCCTCTTCAAAAAATGTCTTCTTGTAATATTCGTAGCCCTTCAATAAAATTTGTTTGAATCGATTATTATCTGAGTAATTCAAGTTAGCCATTATGTTTTTCAGGCTAACTAACACAAATCCGGTATGAAAATTATCAATGTATCCTTCTTTCTCTCCCGTGCCGTAGAACCAAGAACCATCCGCATTCTGAGATAACACACTATACAACGCAGACCTGTAGGCAAATTCACGCAGATATTCTTCTTTTGTAAAAGAATAAACCCGAGCCAGTAATTCGGCAGCAAGTAAATTTGCATTGTGGACGCATTTATTATCGATCGGCGAATAACTAAAACAGAATGGAATGTGCAATTCGCCTGTTTGTTTGAATTGGCTTAATCTGTTAAGGTCGTTCAATATGAAATCGCAAGAACTCCGGCCAACATCAAGATAATTTTTGTCTTTTGTTATTTCATAGGCATCCAGAAAGGCATTGGCAATGCAGGCGGTATTTACGGCGGTTGGAGTCCCGGCCGGCAGGTAAAAAACTGCCGACTGCCAGTCAAAATTATATCCCCAGCAATAACCGCTAAAACCAGGGCTGCTGTAGACGATTAGCCAGTCAAGGATTTCTTGGGCATTTTGAAGATAAATTGGATTTTTAGTCTGCTTGTAGCGCAGTAAATATGCTCCGGCAAGCAGGCCCATTGCCTTTGGATTTCTTGTTTTTCTTACACCGAGAATTGGCCGAAGATTGATCGGAGACCTCTTCATAAATTGTTGAGCATACAATCTTAGCCCTGGTAAACCAAATGTCAAGAATCTCAGAATCGGGCTGTTGAGGCCATCGTAAGGGTCGTAGCCGTTATAGCCATCGGTTTTAAGAAAATGCTCAAGTTTGGTGATTATCTGCTCAATTTCCATATATTATTTCAAGATGCATCTTAGATTGAAGACAGTCTCCATCGGCACCGTAGTCCCTTATGTGCAATCTTTTTGATATTTAGCATTACTTGAGTGATTAGAAAATTTTTCATATTGCTATACCGGATGTGTCTGCGGTGTCAGTATCTTTTCAACAATACGCCTTTAGTAGAATATTGCCTTCAGTGTAGTATATCTTAATTCTCAAGTGCCTGCAGTGTGCTATTCTTTCTATGCTCCTGTCTTCAAATTTATTTCAGGTATAAATTCTGTCTTTCCACTTATCAGCGATTCATTTATCGCAAATGTCGCCAGGGTCGCTTCAACGATTTCGGCAAAGGAAATTGGTGATGGTTTACCATTTTTAATTGCATCAAGGAAGGCAATGACCTCATTTTTATGACCCTTATCCTGTTTCTGTTTTATTCTTTTACTTTTTCCGCCATCTGAAAAAATCATTTCGCAAAAATCGTCAATGATACAAATCTTCCCATTACCAAATATTTCTACACGTTCCTTGGGAAAACTACTATCGCCGACTGCAAAATAACTGATTGAACCAACTGAGCCATCTGTGTATTTCAATGTCACCAGGATATTCTCATCTCTTTTAACATTCTCGCCACTCAAAGACTCCGCATAAACCGATTCAAGCGGGGCACCAATAAAGTAATTTATTAAATCCACAAAATGGCAGACCTCACCAATTATCCTCCCTCCCTGTTCATATACCCAGTGATTTTGGGGTAGTGGACCGGCATTTACACGGTAATTGATGAGAAAGGGACCGACTTTTTCGTGCAGAAATTCTTTTGCGTGCAGAGTTAGGGGTGCGAACCGGCGATTGAAGCCGATGAGTAGAATCGGCAAATCACCCTCACCCATACCCTTTCCCTTCAAGGGCGAGAAACTTGCAATGCTGTTATGAACTTTAATGATTTCATTAAGCTCTTCCTGATTCAAACACAGGGGTTTTTCGCAGAAGGTATTTTTCCCGGACTTGAGCGATTCTATAATCAATTGGGCATGGAGATTATGTCTTGTTGCGATGAATATAGTTGTGATTGCTTTGTCGTTCAATAATTCTTTATAGTTGGTAGTGCAATATTTAAACCCATATTTTTGTGCAGTCATCTTTGCAATCGGACCCTGTATGTCGGCAAGGGCGATAAGGTTTATTCCTTCAAATCTCAAGTTGGGTAACAGAAAGGAACGGGCAAAATTCCCCGCGCCGATGAAGCCGACCGATACGGATGATGCACGATGCACGATATCTGAGTCCGGATATTTTTCTTGACCAATTAATATCTTCGCTGTATGTTCTTTTTTGGTATCATATTCAAAGAGAACTCCAAGATATTTTTCTTTTGTCTTGCCAAGAATCAAATCATAGGCCCTTTGCGCATCTTCAATCTTGAATTTATGGGTAATCAATGGTGCGATATCCAATTTCTTTTCTGCCATTAAATTTAAGACCGCCTCCATATTTCTCTTTTCAGTCCAGCGCACATAACCAATCGGATAGTCAATTCCCTTCTCTTCATACTGTGGGTCATATCTCCCTGGACCATAGGAGCGAGATAAAATAACTGAAAGTTCTTTTCTATAATACGGCTCTCTGGGAAAGTCAAGTTTCGCCACCCCCACAAGGACTATCTTTGCCCTATCCCTTGCAATCTGGGGTGCAAGTAAGAATGGTTCATTACTTTCTGTTGCCGCAGTAATGATAACCGCATCGGCACCATTTCCTGAAGTTTGATAATAGATATTTGATACAAGATTTTTCGATCTGGCATTAAATGCGAAAACCGCGCCCACCTTTTTTGCCAACTCTATTTTTTCGTCATCTATATCAAGTCCAATAACCCGACAACCTGCTGCCTTGAGTATCTGGACTGTAAGTTGACCCAATAATCCAAGGCCGATAACTGCAACAGTTTCGCCAACCCGAACATCTGCCTGTCTTATCCCCTGTAATGCAATTGAACCGAGTGTAGTAAATGAAGCCCAGTCAAGAGGAACACCTGCCGGGACCTTTGCACATAGATTTTCTGGAACACAGATGACTTCGGCGTGGTTTGCATATCCGGCACCCGCACAGGCAACCCTCTCCCCTACTTTTATTGAGTTCACGCCCTCTCCAACTTCCAATACCACGCCAGCACTACTATAACCCAGTGGAGTAGGCATCTCCAGCCTTTCCATTGCGGTTTTATAAGCAGTGATTAACCCCTGTTTCTTTGCCAGATTCAAAACGCGCTTAAAATCCTGTGGCCTTGATTTTGCCTTTTGTAAAAGGCTCTTTTTTGCAAGCTCTATACTTGTCCGCTCGGTTCCCACACTGATTAAAGAATACGCATTCTGAACTAAAATCATTCCAGACTGGACAACCGGGGTTGGGACCTCTTCTACCGAAGATTTCCCTGTTCTATAATTTTGTATAATTTGTTTCATATAAAATTCCTCGCTTTGTTAGTTCTATTTGCCTCATTGATTTTATTGGTTAAATTAGTGATAAACCAATTTAACCAACCCAACTACTTTTGCTATTCAAATAAATTATAAGATTATTAATCTTTTCAGACCACATCATCTGCTACATAACAATGGCTAACCAATTCTGCACCTGAAACCGAGAATAATCGAGAAACTTTATTATTATTTCGGTGAAAAATCCTCAACAATATTTGCCACGAATATAACAGCATCCAGTTCTCTTTCAGCCAATAAAATCAATAAAACTAATAATGGAAGTTTTACAAGGAAATCGGGCTACTACCATCACTATCAATAAATGTCCGAAACCAGACTTCAAGGGTCAAAAATGCCCAGATGCGCAGGGCATTGTCTTCTTTTCCAGATTTATTTTCTTCTATTATCTTCTTTACATATTCATAGTTCAGATAACCTCTATTCTTTACTGTTTTTTCACTTACCAATTCCTCAATTAAGGAATTTAAATCCCGGGCAATCCAGGAACGAAGTGGTGCACCGAATGGTGCCTTGGGTCTGTTGATTATCACCTCGGGCAGGGCACCTTTCAGCGCCTTTTTTAGGATATATTTCTGCCTGAAATTCATTATCTTTTCATACGCCGGTAGTCTGAATGCGAACTCAACAATTCTATGGTCAAGAAATGGGGGCCTTACTTCAACTGATGCAGCCATACTCGCCTTGTCAGTATAAGTGAGATTAAGGCATGGTAGATACATCTTTGTATCACAATAACACATTTGATTGATAATATTTTCGTTTTTAATTTTTTCTTTAAGATCGTAAAACTGTTTTATCGGAAACAATTCGTGATATACCTTGTGAAAATCAGAATTCAATAGCCTTATTATCTCAAATTGGCTGTAATAACTTGAATTTCTAATGTAACTCAAAAAACTATAGGGAGAGGCACTACGGGCAAACCACTTTGCCCATCTAAATAATCTATATCCCCTATTCGCACTTGCTACCGATAAATTACCAAGAATGCCATCAGCAAGTGATTTTCTAATTTCAACCGGCAAAAGTCTGAAGAAATTGTCCACCCTGACCGAAAGATATTTTCGGTAGCCCCCAAAGATTTCGTCGCCGCCCATACCAGAAAGTAATACAGTGGTTCCATTTTCCTTTGCTGATTTGCAGATGAGATAAGTATTTATTGCCGCGGGGTCGGCAATTGGTTCGTCAAGGTGCCAGATAATTTTAGGTAATAACTTAATAATATCGGGTTTGATTATAAACTCCCTATGATTGGTATTGAAATATTTTGAAACCAATCTTGCATACTTACTATCATCAGGCATTGCTTCAAAAGATTGGTCTTCTTTGGAAAAGGCAATGGTATAAGTTGTCACCGGTTGGTCAGTAATCTGGGTCATCAGTGCGACGATAGCACTTGAATCAAGCCCACCACTTAGGAATGCACCGAGCGGAACATCACTAACCAATTGATATTTCACACTATCTTTTAAAAGTTCAAATAATCTTTCTGGCGTATTATTATCAAAATCTTCCCTTATATCAATATGAACGTCCCAGTATTTATGGGTTGAAATATTATTGTTCTTAAAAACAAGATAATGTCCAGGCAAAAGTTTAAATATATTCTTTAGCATCGTCTTTTCATTCGGGACCCATAATAACAAGAGCACTGAATAAAGTCCATCAAGCTCTGCTTGCCGATTAATTCCGGGAATTTGTAAAATAGATTTTATCTCTGAAGAAAAGATAAATTTATTATTTAACTTAGTATAATAAATTGGCTTTATTCCAAGTCTATCGCGGGCAAGAAAGAGAGACTGATTCTTCTCATCCCATATTCCAAAGGCAAACATCCCATTGAACTTATGCAGACAATCAACACCCCATTCTTCATAAGAATGAAGCACTACTTCGGTATCAGTATTTGATTTGAACATATGCCCTTTTTGTTCAAGGGCTATGCGTAATTCTTTGAAATTATAAATTTCACCATTATAGACAATCCAGATTGTTCGGTCTTCGTTTGCCATCGGTTGATGTCCGGCTGGTGATAAATCTATGATAGACAATCTTGTATGGGCAAGGCCCACATTATATTGCATAGTGCCTGCTGCATAGTACTTGGTGAAAGTACCAAAGTCATCCGGTCCCCGGTGGGTCATCAGCCTCGTGGCCTTTTCCAGAATATTTTTTTCTATCGGTTCTTTAGAGATTATGCCAAATATGCCACACATTTGGAGTTTTTAGTTTTATTTCTTCCCATAAACAAACAAATACCAGCCGAATCTCTTTGCCAGTAATCTTTCAAACCAGAAAGGTGCTAATTTTGTATATTTTCTTAATGGCAGATGTGCAACCCTAAACTTAAGGTCCCCAAATTGATCAAAAAGTTTTTTCACATCATCTTTAGTATATGCTCTGGCAATGGGACACTCTACACCATCGGTAGCATGATTTAAAAATTCTGATGGTCTAAAATAATTTTTACCGATTTTGATAAAATTTTGGTAATGTTCTTCAAGCCACCTCTTTTTTAATTTCTTAGTTAAAATGGGTCTAAATATAATATAGATTAAAACAATCATTCGTAATACAATCATAATCCTGAAATAGTAGTTAAGGCTATTTTTATGATAAAGCATAATAATTATCTCACCGTCTGGTTTTAATACACGATAAATTTCGTTGATAGCCTTTTTAATATCAGGGGTATGATGCAAAACACCATGGGCATATACCATATCAAAACTTTTATCGGCAAAATCCATTTCTTCTACGTTCTCAATCTTAAATTCTCCATTTAGATTGAAGAGTTGAAAATGGTTTTTAGTTGCATTAACAGCGGACTCTGTTAAATCAATGCCGGTATAGATTGCCCCATTCTCTGCAAAACGCCTGCCATCCGCCCCCATACCACAACCAACTTCAAGAACTTTTTTCTCTTTATATCTATCGAAAGAAACAAATTCATTTAAATGCCATTCGGTTGTATACCTGAATCTTGAATATTCTTCAAAAAATTCTCTTGTGCCGAAACGATTTTTAATAAATTGTTTACCGCAGATATTTTGATTCCAGAAGGATTTGACTTCTTTTATTTCAAGGTTTTGCATGTTTTTTAATCAGGGAACTAATTATTTCTTTCGCATTCTCACTGAAGGTCTTCGCAAATGCATAGTTTTCAATAAGACCTTCTAAATCATATCTTATGCTCGCTTTATCAATCGTGCTGACAATTTCCATCAGTTTTGGATATAATTCTGATTTATCTCTGATTCCTTCAATACAATCTATATTCGGCTCAACCCCTTGCTCAAGATACCACATCAAATCATAGTAATCCCTGCCTTTAACCGCTGCCAATATCTTCCCTGTTTTATTGGTTCTTTCCCATTTCCTGTATAGAATTGCACGAATCTTTGTTGCCATCAAGGTTGGCAAATCAAAACTCTTTACTAATATGGACTCGCCAAATTTAAAAATAGGTTTTATCTCAATACGGTATCTTTTGCAGAAGTCAAAAGTTGTATAGACTTCTATTTTTAAAAATAGAAAATTTGATTCAGATGTTTTTGCAAGATTCAGCAAATGGAGTATAGGGAATTTCAATACGCACCTGAATTTCTGAATTTTAAAAGTTGCCATAAGATTGTGCTTTTTTGCGAAAAAACTTATGAGGTCACTTGATAGTTTTCCAAGATTAATTTTTTTTCCAATATCTACGAAATCAAGGTCCTCTGATAAACGGGGCAATCCGTAGCAATGTCTTAAGGAAGAACCGCCGTAGAAAATTAAATTGTTGTATTCATTATGAGAATAGATAAAAGAAAGAGTAAGAACTTGAAGATACTCTTTCACAACATTCCTCTTAAACACTACCGGAGAGTCTTCCTTTTCTGCTAATATTGTTCTGATATATTCGTGCATTTATCAAAAGAGGTAGGAAAATATTTCCTGCATTCTCTTTGAGCCGTCCATCTCAATGTAGTTTTCTAAATTTCTTATCTCACCTTTGCTAAAAACATCAAGATTCAATCGTAGTTCCATAGCCATTTTTCTATTTAGAATCATTTTCTTTCTTAAATATAAGAAATCAAAAAGGGCTTTTGCTTTCTCGGCCTTGAAGTAAAAATATCCATTTGATTTCTCTACCCTATAACCACAAAAAAGGTTATCTTTTATCTTGTGATAAATAAAAACACCAATATTATTACGGACCGTGTAAGTCTTGTTTCTGGTCATCAGAGTAAAATTCACCGGGACATCAGTTAAAATATTGTTTTCGTATAACACATACTCTAAACTTAAATAGGAAGGGGGATAGAGTTTTGTTGAGATAAACTCTATCAAGGATGTAAAAGTGCCATTGGTTTTAGCTTTTTCAACAAACTTTGTTGATATGTAAAATCCTCTTTTGAGACGAATAACCTTGTTCCTGCCTTCTAATCGCGAAAGAGCAATCCTAAGGTGGTGTGCAGGCACATCAAGAATTTTCAGGTTATCAAAAGTGAAATAGGGAAGTTTTTCTATATAAGAAAGAATCCGCTCATTAAGAGAAGTATCTTTGTTTCTCATAATATACAATTATTATATATTATTGGAAATGAAAATCAAGTATCTTCAGCACCCTCACCTTAATCCTCTCCCATCAAAGGAGAGGAATTTTTGGGGAAAACTTACCTTTTACCATCTCCCTTCAAGGGAGAGAGAGTGGTGAGGATCGCGTATTTTACTCCTTTCGTAATATTACACTTAATCATATGTAATTGTCAATGTATTACGACAACAGCGTATGTGCAGCATTTACTTCGGGGTTAGAAACCCCTCCTACACAGCTCCGTCTAAAACTTCGCCCAGAGATTCAATAAATTTTTCTTTTGTATAATATTTCAAAAATCGTTCCCGGCTCTTTTGCCCCATTCTTTTGCGTAGTTCAGTATTTTCTAACAACTGTATTATTTTCTGTGCAATCTGCTCTGGATTTTGTTTTTCAATAATAAAACCATTTTCTCCATCAATAACCATCTCTTTGATACAACCCATATTTGTGGCGATAATCGGCAAACCCGCAGCCATTGCCTCTATTATTACCCACGGTTGACCTTCATATCGATAATAAGTGGGAAAGACCAGAATATCAGCGGATAGCAATAACTCTTTCTTTTTTTCTTTATCCACCATGCCAATAAATTTAATAAAATGAGAAAGGTTTTGGGTGTTGATATAATCGAAAACTTCTTTTTTAACTCTTTCATCTTCGTGGAATTCACCGGCAAAGATGAACTGGATATAAGATTCACCCTCACCCTCCCCCTCTCCCATCAAGGGCGAGGGAATATTATTTTTTATAATTATGGGGATTGATTTTATTACATCAAAGAAGCCTTTGGAAAGCATCAGGTTTGAGAGGAATAAAATTTTGAACCCGGATAACTGGGTAATTGGGTAATTAAGTAATTGAGGAATTGAGTTTGATTGGTTTAAAGGGTTTAGTGCATAGTGCTTAGTGCGAGGTGCATAGTCAAGTTCTGCCTCGGTAATGTAGTTTTTATCGATTCCATTAGGGACAACGGCGATATTTTCTGATGGGACTAGCCCTTCAAAGATATATCTTAGAGACTTACCAAGCACAATTGCCCGCGAAACTAATTTAAGCGAATTTCTTATTACAAGTTTTACGAATGGAGTGCTTTTTTCATATAATTCACGGAAATAGCCACCGCGCAGATGGATAATTACTCTTGCACCTAAGACCTTTGAAAGCAAAATAAATATAGCATCCCGGAAATAACCAAGCACGGTTTGACTTATTGGTAAATAAACAATCCGGGGAGAATGTCTAATCAAATATAATGGCAATTTAAGAATGTGATATGTTGCAAGAGAAATATTACGAAAGTCTAATTTGCCAATATGAGTGACGCTCCGGTGGTCAGAGGTGTCAAAATGAACTAAATTAAACCAGGTCTTTAATTCCGATTCCATTATCATCTCTGTGGCAACTGCCGGACCGATGTAGGGTGGGGGAAGGGGACCGAGTATAAGAATGGTCGTAGAGCGACGGAATAGACCCGAGGGTCGGCTTTGGTTTATATCCATAAACGGCTACGGCTCTTACGAGCGGGTAAAGATGGTTGTGAACAACGGTTTTGGTTCATACTAATGAACGGGTTTGGCACTTCGTGCGGACAAAAGACAGCTGTGCAATCGGAATTGGTTCATTTTTGATGAACGGTTTTGGTGCTACGCACGGTTTTTAGCCAACGGATTGACTTTTTTAAGCGTGACAACAGAATACGGACCTTGATGATACGGTTCAAATAATGCTTGTAGGTTTTATCGTCAATATAATTGTTATTTTTAGCCTCTATCAAATGGTTTTCTGTTTCATCATTCGATGTTATTGCCATTTCATAGTAATGATGTTTCTCTTTCAAAGACGACTTCCGAAATCCTTCGGCTATTTGAGATGGCACTGCACGAGATGAGCGAATAATTTGGTCGCCAAGTCTATATTTTTCTTCCTTTGGGAATAATGGAACCAATTTGATAGCAATTTCCTTTGCAAGTTCACTTGCAACCCGCCAAACAACCAAATCTCTAAATGTATTTATTTTTGCCATATTATTTAGCCGTTGAAGACTCAATACCGTTTATCAAAATACCTTTTTATCAATACCGCAAGAATCTTTTCTTGCTTTTTGTTCTGAGAGAACAAAACCAACAATCCCCCACAAAAGCCATTGGAATGCCGGATAGAATAACGGATAAGAGCCGATAGCCGAAGTCAAATACATAATTATCACAAATATCCCGGTCAGGAATACCGGGTCTTTGTTTTTAATGTAATTGCGCACTATAAGATAAATACTCTGGAGGAGAAGTAATATAAAAACAATTAAACCAATAATTCCATTATGCCACAGGATTCTTAAATAATCATTCTCGGGATTTTTGGGAGATTTTTCTGCCCCTAATAATTTATTTATAAATGGCATATTATTAAATTCATACATCCCTCCTTTCCATCTTCTATATCTACCCATAAATAGTGTATCAGGCTCCCATTTATTATTTCTCAGAATTAAAATATCTATCTCTTTACGGAATAGACTACCTGCCTCACTTCGGAATGGGTTCAATGAAATAAATAAAATAACACCCACAACCACAAGTAATGCAGGGATGAATTTCTTTCTCAATATAAACCATAAGAATAATATCACCGGAAGCGTAATCCAGCCACCTTTTGTATAAGATTTGTAGATGATGAAGATACTGATAGCGATTAAAAGGTAAAGCATAGTCGTTGTGAGCGTTTGAAATGTTAGGTTCGATTCATTAGTTTTATTAGTTTGATTGGTCCTATTAGTTTTATTGGTTTCTACAAGTAAGGGAAGGGCGCAGATGATTAACTGTAAACCATAGAATGGAAAGTGAAAGAAATCGTGGTAAGGTCCTTTTATTCGAGTAAGTTCGTCTGAAATGCCAGCAACCGATGTTCGCGGAATCTTAGAAAATACCTCAAATAACCAGATTAAAATACAGATAATTGCCGGATAAATAAAGATTGATAAAACAAATTTTTTATCTTTTTCAAAATCAAAAATATTGAAAAAAAGAATCAAAGTTATGAAGCCGGTTAATACCCTTAGAAAATATTCAAATTTATCAAGCAAATTCCTTTCTGATATAATGAAGATGCTAATAAAATTTAAAATGAGGAAGATTAACCAGGGTAAACCAATCGGGCAATCAAGGATTTTGATACGCTCCTTGAGAATATAGGCTATCCCCAGAATCACAAAAACCGCGGTATAAATTTTCAAAAAATTGATATTAAAAATAATATAATAATTCCAGGTAAGGTCAATTATTGGTTTGGCGATAATCAATCCCGCAATTGCCCAGCGGGGGTA
Organism: Caldifarciminota bacterium; assembly: GCA_039802265.1. Classification (GTDB taxonomy): domain Bacteria; phylum Hydrothermota; class Tepidihabitantia; order SM23-42; family JAOAFX01; genus JBDRWI01. The sequence continues at coordinate 40,028 of JBDRWI010000015.1, forward strand.
TTTAAAAAAGGCGAATGCGAAAAAGATTAAACCGATAAATGCAGGAATGAAAATTTCAGGAATAATATTCATCTATATATACTAACTTGTAGTATCAAACAAACTGCAAAATGTCAGTTTTGAATAACATCTTTGATAACCAAAGTTACCCTTTCCTTTTTTGCAATCTGTATCATTGCCTCGGTGAAACCACTTTTGCTGAATAGACAATAAAATTCATTACGCCTTCCTTTACCCCAGATAACTTTTTTTGCTTTTGTTCTTAAGTCTTCATATACATCTACCCCAACCGGTT
>JBDRWI010000016.1:0-39165 GCA_039802265.1 Caldifarciminota bacterium
AATGATAAATCGGAGCAGATTGATGCACTCATTGATTATGTTGCGGGCGTGAATCCCGAGATTCCCTTGCATTTCTCCCGCTATTATCCAAACTACAAATATACCAAACCACCAACGCCGACAGATATTCTCTTTGATGCCTATGAAAAGGCAAGGAAAAAATTAAAATATGTATATCTCGGAAATGTGCCGGGTGAGGATGGTTCCAATACCTATTGTCCAAAATGTGGCGCACTATTGATTGAAAGAATGTATTTCAAGGCGTTGATCAAAAATTTAAAAGGTTCTAATTGTGCAAAATGCGGAGAGAAGATAAATATTATTTTATGAAAAATTTTTATATCTGCATATATCCGTGTCAAAATCTGCGCTCATCTGCGTGTTTTGCCATTATGGCAAAAAGGGGGTGATTGATGGCAGCGAAGAGAAAATTACCAACAATTATCTCGGGGATAATCATTGGTGGGATAATCGGCTCGGCATTATCCCATTTTCTTGGTAGTCTTTTTCCACCCGGACCGGTAAAAGGATTTTTCTTTAATGCCTTAAAGATTGGTTTTTCAACCGTCCATATAAATCTTGGATTTATCGCCCTTTCCTTCGGACTCTTTTTTAATATTACAATCTTAACAATTGTCTTTGTATTTCTGATGATTTACCTGTTGTATAAACTTTAATATTTACTACATTTTCTATTTTGTCATCAACATGGGTTTTTAAAAATTTATAAAAAGGGTGGGATGCCTGCGGGCATCCCACCAAAAATTTACTTCAATAAGATTATCTTCCGGGTATCAACAAATTCTTCTGCGGTCATTCGGCAAAAATAAATCCCTGCCGCAAGTGCTTTACCCTTATCATCCCTGCCATCCCAGTGAATACTATAATATCCGGGTTCTTTTTCTTCATCCACGAGTGTCCGTTCAACCTGCCCGAGACAATTATAAATTTTTATATACAGATTGGTTTTTTTGGGAATTGCATAATCAATGCGAATTATTCCTTTTCCTGGATTAGGCATGGGTTGAGCCAGATGATAGACCATAGGTATCGAGGCTATCTCTTCAATCCCTACCGGTCGAATATCACCATTAATCAAGGTGAATGTCCGGTAGAACCAGCCACCCCAGTTGTTTGCACCATCCCTGCCCCGCACAAAGAGGGAACAGATGCGCACCGTATTTGGAGTATAGGTGAGTCTAATGTTACCTATTACCTCTTCTGCGACTTCATCCCAGGAACCATCCGAGGCCTGCATCCCTGCCTCGCCACTCGATGAATTTGGACTTTTAACAATATAACTCGCAGCGCTAATCGTTGAAAATCCAGCATCGGAATCGCTAACCACTGCAGTAAATGTCAGGATGGTATCACTTGGCGAAACAAATTTGGGATTATTGGCAACGTTAATTGAGTTTGCGAGTATCTTCGGACCGATGTTGTCATTGCCGGGAATCGCAATTCGGAAATTGGCGGTTTGGGCAAAACCTTTTAAAGATGGATAGACATTTTTGTCATTGACCATCACCCGAACACGATATTTATTACCATTGGGCAAGGCACTTATATTCCATGAGTAAGGCGAGGTGAGATTGGTTCCGTAAGCAATTAAATTCCATATTGAACCACCGTCTGACGAATATTCAATCCAGGTGGTATCAACCTGGGTACCACCATAAGTAGTTGCACTCCAGGCAATGGTTACCGGGCTGGACGTATATACTTCACCCCCGCTGGGTGAGGATATTGTCACATCCGGGTGGTCATGTCCGATGAGCCAGATGAATTGATTATTAAGAATAGCCGGAAGTTTTGTAGTATCCATCTGTGTGATAGAAAATCCATTATAAATTGTGCGCGTCTTATAACCACCCCAGATGCCATCACCAATTGTACCATGATTGTTGCCCGATTCCCATTTCACGCCAACCCTGCCCCCATTTGTTGCATTCCAGCGCCAGACTACTGATGAGGCTCCGCCCGGATCCCAACCATTAGGTGGCGTGGGCACGACATCAAATGAATCACCCGCAGCACCAGTCCGATGGGGAGTATAGCTCACCGGGTTTTCAGCATACGGTCCACTTATCGGATCACCACTCACACCATAAATATTAAAAGTCCCGGTACTTGTGAGATCTGCTTTGTATCTTGCCTGCAGGTAATTCTTGCACCAGGTGGTATCGTATGATTTATTGGAACTATACTGCCAGGAGTGCCACAAAACTTCATGGGATGCGAATGCGATTCTTCCACCACGCTCTTCATATTTTTTGATTGTTTCCTGCTGGGCTTGTAGAAACGGTGGATATTCATCTTCAAAAACAACATATACTGCTTTGGCATTTTTCATCACTTCCCGGCTGGGTGTGTAACCATTATAATCTGAGGTTTGCCAGAAATTATAAGTCCAGCCTCCTTGTTCAACTGCTTTGTTGAATTTTTCTTTTAACTGAGGAAGTGCCATACCACCGCCTGTTCCGTCGTCTTTACCGTTGGCGAGGATAACCAAGATATCTTGGGAGATTACATTGCTACTTGATGTCTTAAATCTATAATGCTGCCCGCCATTGTTATCACGGACGATATGACCCCTGAAGTCCTTTGATTCAACATCATAATAATAAATGGTATTTGTGCTGAGCCCGGAGAGCAGGACACGATGGAATAAATGGTATAGTGTATCAATATTTACGACCAGATTGAGATTTGAAGGATTCGTCCCATAATAAACCTTTGAGGTAGAGTTTTCGTTTGTATTCCAGCAGATCTCCGCTGAATTACCTTTAATATTCTCACAATGGACATCCGAGATCAGAAAATACCAGGCATCAACCGCCGCCCAGATTGTGGAGATATAGGTGGGATTATTATCTGTGTAAGAAACATATATCGTATCACCCTGACAGACAGATAATTTACCATCACCATGGACTGGTCCACGGAAGAGCAGGGGCATTTCCCCCTTGAAGACATAGGAACTTTCGGCAAGTTCAACACACCGTAATGTCTCGGGTTGGGTTTCCAGATATTTACTCCTGAACACCACCACTACGGTATCACGGACGCCAGCGTTACCAAAATTTTTATCTTCCACCCTGACCCTGATGGTATCGACAAAAAAGTCGTTGGCGCGGTAAACAGTTTTATTTGTGGTTATAACGCCTGCTTCAGAGGTCCCGGAATATGCGATAACCAGAGCAAAGGGCTGTGGACCGCAGGGCACATTTCTCCCTTCAACCCGCACCAGCCAATTTCCTGCGGCTGGTGAATTAACCTTTACACATTCTTCAACATTGAGTGTATCCCGAACTGAAGGATTTGCCACGGATTGACCGCTTGAATATTGATTTCCCCGATAGTATGTTCCTGATGGATTCTGAACATACAAATCAAGGTCATTTACAATCTGCTTCAAGACCGCAGGATTGCCAGGATAATCAGTCCAGACCAGAGTTATCTTTAAATTCGCTGCGCCCGAAGGGATATAAAAATAATAGTCTTTTCTTTCGCCGGTTAAAATGCCGATGGTATCATCAACAAGTAATAATTTGCGCGTATCACCAGCAAAATAGAGTGCCGAGTCAAGGTCAATTCGTCCCCAGCCGACGTTACTATCCGGCACAGTATACCCAGTGATATTCGGGTCAGCACAATTGATCAATATTGCCTTTATCACTGCGGCACTTATATATGACCAACCGTTGGCTGGGATTCTTTTTCCGGACGGATACCACCCTTCTCTTAAATACTGCCTTATTAAAGCCCCCGCACCAGTTGCCCCTGGTGCCGCCATGCTTGTACCTGACATGGTTTGGTAACCTGAAGTTCCTGAACCTGCTGAATAAATACCATCAGCCGGTGCCAAAACTGTGGGTTTGATTCTTCCATCCTGAGTGGGACCACGGCTTGTTGATGAGAAATACGAACGACAGGCAGTGCTGTTTAAAGTGCCACCAACCGCTACGCAGCTTTTGGCACTGGCGGGAGAGGCTATCGTGCGTGCACCGGAACTACCTTGATTCCCCGCGGCATAAAAGAGGAGAAAATCTTTATGTGACCACATAAACTGGTCAACATTGTAAGCCATGATTGTATAATATCCCATTGCATCTGCACCCCATGAATTTGTGCTCAAATATGCCCTTATCCCATGGCTCTGGTAATATTTATTGTATGGACGGATGTAGAGATTGTTGAGATCGGGGAATCTTTGGATAGTGTTATTTGAGTTATCACCACAATCATTGTGATAGATCCGTGCCATTTTGGCAATGCCATCATTAAAACTTGTGCCCAATGTAGTATCGTTGCCCGCCGCAGTGCAGGCGGTATGAGTTCCATGCCAGGAAGCACCAGAACCATCACCAAACTGTATTGATGAAGGTGCCCCTGAATCATAGGCAACAATTTTATTATGATTCGGATATACACCCCAGGTGGTTATGGCATCGCTACCCGCACGATGTTGATAATGCTCGGTGTTAATACCAGAATCACAATGATTGATTATTTCACCCTGGCCCATTATGCCCATTGCCCAGACCCGGCGATAAGTATTATCAGAACCACTCGGAGCCGTAGAAAGCCAGCCGCATTGAATTACCCACTGGCATTGTTGATTAAATAACACTGGTTGAAGATAAGGTTCAATCCAGCAGATTTCTTTGATATGAGCGAGTTTATCCAGGTCTTTCTTCGCCACTTGGCATAAAATCATTTTATTTATTCCGTTATTAGATATCTCAAATTCACCTTTCGTGGTGATTGAATTTATCTGTTCAACGACGGAATTTATCTCAGCATCATTGAATAGCAGGATTACTACTTTGCCTTGATTACGAATGCAGTCGAAGAGTGGTGAAATTTTATATGCGGGCTGGTAAACACCCAACCAGTTCACTGAAGGGTTTGCGAGAATAACATCTTTTTGCCTTCTCTCTTTCAGGGAAATAACGAAACCGTAATTGGGGATATAAAAATGAACTTTTACACCCTGGGCTTCAAGCCAATCTTTTTCCGGACCATAAACAGGACCCGAAAATTGGACGATATAATAACCTGTTTCATCATCCCGATATTGGACTTTTAATTCTGATGGTAAGTCGGGCTCACCAGTTTTGCCCAGTAATCTGGTATCAAATGAAATGCCATTGGCAAAGGAAATCTTTGTCGCATCTCCATAGGTCTCGGGAATAAATCGCGTCTTCCCAACATTTGAGAAGACTGGAGTAATACCTGCATGTGCCAGGTCGCATATTGCCGTAGAACTTTCATATTGCATCTCGCTTGCAAAAATTACCCTGGCGAAGATTATCGCTAAGATTATTAAGGTCTTATTGAACTCGTGCATATTAACCTCCTACAATACAAAATTTATCGGATGACAATAAGTTTATAAACTTTTGATTTTTCTTGGTTGTTTGTTTCCACTTTTGCAAAATAAATACCGCTGGCAAGTTTTGGCAGAGTAAATTGGAGGATGCCACTTCCATTAACATCATTCCATCTATCTTCGGCAATCCTTCGTCCACTTACATCGTAGATAGATACCGTAATATCGCCATTATAGTTATTATAACTGAGATTTAATTTCCCATTGGTAACATTGGGGAAAATATTGAATTGCTGGGCAATACTAATGTCCTTTTTTGTTTCATCTACATTTACCAGCCAGTTCCAGTAGCGATTATATGCAGTATCCACATTTGCCTGGAGGTCGGCTAAATCGGTGCCGCCAGATAATGCAAACGCCACCGAATACACCCCTCCTGGGGCAAGGGTAAATGGGCCAACCGAGTTGCATGTTGACCAGTCCTTGGGGGTGGTTCCTGATGAATTCTGGATCGTCCGATTCATAAATTTAAACTGAAAACTATCGGGTAAGCCGCCGTACGGAGCGATATAAGTTTCATTTTTGATGATGACTAAATTCCGGGCAGGTGTTGAACGGGGCGGGTCAAGCACGGCAACTCCCATATATGGAGATGAAGAATTGTAATACATATAGGTCAAATTCCGTGAAGTCTCGGAGTTTCCATAATTACTTGAATAAGTGCCAATATCCCAGTCCACAAATAATGCTGCATACATATCGCTCAAGGTAGTGCTACCAGCATTTTTCAGGATAAATCTCATTATCACAAAATCATTGGCTGTAGAATCGTTCCAAACCCAGGAATACTGTTCACATATCAATCCTTTCTTCTGCGGATGGCCAGAATCACTATAACAGGCAGTAGCATATTCATCAAAACCCCAGGGACCCGGTTCATACATCCGACATCTTCCAGGCGGAAAACTCATAGTCTTCCAATCTTGATCATCAATATTATTTGTCTCTACATACTGGTCAACACAGTAAGTCTTGCTATTACCTGCAGCAAATGAGCCATAACTCAGACGATTCGGTCCCATAGTCCCGGGATATTTAAACCCAACTCCCCCAACCTGTTCTGAGCTCATAAATCCGAGTGCTCCGTAGCGGGTGACAGTAAAGCGGAAATTCCCACAATCGTGCGTGACATAATCAAGTCCGGGGACTCCTACTGTAAATTTGAAACTCTGTGACCAAGAATAACCACCATCCACAGTGATATAAAGGGTAAAAGTTATTTCGGTCCCGTCCGGGGTATTTACGGCCGCGGTCATTTTGAATGGGTCGGCGCTATTATTTGCCTGCCCACCAGGAGGAATGGTTCCAAAAGACGAAAGTGAATCGCTAATCGTTACATAAGAACCATTAGCAGTCGCACGCAACTTGGCATTGACATTTCCCGCGTTTATATTACCATCGTTGACCAAGGTTATGGTAAGTTGCGCATATTCGCCCTGTTCCCATATTCCATTGTTATTCTGGTCGGCTAAATTTTTATTCAAAATATAAACAAATGGTTCATTTCCTGGTTTGATACGCACCCGCATCTCTGGATCACCAAAAAGGGTCAATTCCAGTCCACTATAATGCCAGGGCTCCCCGCTCCAGATCAGGTTGCGGAAATGATTTAATGATAAAGCATGGGCAGCGCCAATATTAAAAGTATCATGATGGAGCATTGAATAGAAACAGGTATCCAGTCGCTCAGAAGGTCCCAGATTAGGTGGATCTGCCCAGCCATACCTTGTATTCATTATTGTTGCCACACAACCGTAATTATTGCGGGTGATCAATGCCTCGGCAAAACAGTCGTCGAATTCGTCAAAATCTCCGGAATAACAGGCGATAGAATTTAGAACAGTGGGCATTGTATTATTAAGATAATTAATATCTGAGATTACCAAAACTGGTGAACCGGATTCATTATAGGTGCCATTCTGGTCCCCATGGGCAGCGATATGCACTAAGTTGTAGTTTTCATTTATCGCGTTTCTTGTTGCCGGAGAATACTGGTCTTCAAGTCTTGTGATCGTCCAGTTAGTGGGAAACATACTGGCAATTTCGTTATTAACGACCCGCCCATGATATTGCGCCATTGAAAATAGCATCACCGAGGGTAATAATAATTTTTGATAGGTTAAAGAGAATGTACTGTAGGTATACACCGAATCCTTGCGCAAGAAATAATTTATCTCGGTGGTATTATCAACCGGCGGTCTGCCCACATATATATCACAATAACCATCAACACCATCGGTCAGTTCACCATAAAGATGGTCACCATCACCATCCCAGGTTCCATCTAAATCAGCATAATAGTAATCCGAGGCAATATAGTAGGTTGAATCACCATAATTGTTAAGGATATCCCTTTCCGGAACGATATTATTATCACCGCCCAGTACCGCGAAGATAAGCCCTTGATTGGTGAAATAATCTTTAAGAAAGTTTCTTATCTTTTCCGGATTGTCATATCCGGAATAATTTGTATATATCCAATCGGTTGTCACCACCTGCGCCTGATAACCGGCAGCAATCTTCCAGTTTACAAGTTTTTGCCATGCAGATTGAAGGCTGGAATTTGTTATTATTACATAGTTACAGGCCTGTGCCGGCTCGGGTTTGGTTGGTGGGGCAAACCTCTCAACATCGGACCGATTGACCACCAAAGCCTTAACATTCTGTCCAAAGATCTTTTTTTGTTTTTCGGTGAGGGCGATTAATTGATGCACACCTTCTTGGTATTTTATCTTTAATGTAATTTCTGTAGTCAGAATGAGTTTCTTCGCGGCTGGGATATATTTTATTGGGTTCAATAAAATTCCGGCAATTCTATATCCACTCATTAAACCTGAGGAGAAGAAAACAAAATCTTTTTCTGGATAGGGAAGCGGTGAATTGTAGACTTCAGGAATTGGCTCGACAAATGGAATTTCTTTTTTCGTTGAAATCGGTCTTGGGGACTGGGTGGGACAGATATGATAGGTTCCAGGCAGTTCCTTGGTGCTTTTAGATAAGACTTCAACGCCTATTATCTCGGCATCGGCAGGTATTACAAAATGGGCGATGATAAATGGAATTAAGGGTTTTCCTACTTCGGTACCGGCGTCAGCCCCACCTTTTATATTTATTACATCATAACCATGGTATTTGGTGAAACTGATATCCGTTGGCGAAAAGTTAAAGGTATGGTGAATCGTTCCTGATTGAAGGCAAAAAGGCAAGAAGATCACCGATAGTAAAATAGCTTGGTATTTCATTTTACCCTCCCATTTTATTTATTTTTCTCAAATCGTTTGTACATATTATTTAATGATCACTAATCTCTTCACTGTTGCACCGTCTGGGGTTTGGATATAAATAAAGTAAATTCCCTCGGGTAGGGTTATTTTATTATTGAAAAGGTATCTTCCGCTCGGTCTTGTTTCTCTTATTATTTCTGTTAGCAATCTTCCTGAGGCATCGTATATCAACGCTCTGATATCCCCTGAATTTTTAAGATTTCCCCAAAGGATAAAATCGCCTCTTGAAGGATTAGGAGAAATATGAACATCGGGATCCGCCATCTTTATCGGTCGGTGTTCAAGGATACCAAATGTCTCATCAGGGAAAGACAACCTGGGATCGGCTTCATTGTTGCTTGGATAATAACGCATCCAAACGATCGCCGGGAACCATTGATTGTGAGTGTTATTCCAGAACGTGGTCATATCCATCTGATACCAGGTATATGGCCGCCCATAATCAGAGGATGTTGTTAGGGTGTCGATAATACTTGTCCCCACCCTTTCAAAATTATTGGGATTGGTGTTATATAAATTGCTAAGGGCTATGGAATCATTCAGACACCGTAATGCAAAAGGAATGTAGTAAGTGTTGCCATTGTGGTCTTTGTAATAGGCAAGATGGTAATGATCAGGACCAGCATTATTTCCAGCATATTCTCCATCACAGGTGATGACGGGCGTTTTGGTCATAAGTGCATCACCATCAACCAGTTTTGAAATAAAACCCATACCATTTGCCATTCGGAATAATATCCGGACATTATAATCCGTTGCGGTCCAGGGATAGCCGAAAGCGACAACAACGCTTGCCTGATTATAGTTGTGCGAAGCGGCTACATCAATATTATCAATATCAGACGTATGTACATATTCAGTTTCAGTCCAGCTGCCTGGCAAGCCCGAGATACTTTCCAGAATTACTAATGAATTGTTCGATTTTCGAGCAACAAAGACAAATTTATCAGTTGATTGAGATGCCGCGCCCTGGGCACCTTTGGGTATCGCCCAGATGTTGGTTGTCCATGGCGATGTATAAACAGTCGACCAGGTCTCTCCAAAATCCGTTGACTGAGCAATCACCACATTTCCCGTGGTATAATTGTGATAAATGCAACAAAGGCGATGGTCGGACCAGACATGTTCTACGCTGAGATGGGGCTGGTTACATTCGTCACTCGATGTTTCCACACTAAAGATGTTGGTTGCCGAAGGATCATTTAAATCAGTAAAACGTCGAATCCAGATATTGCCGGACATTGATGAACTACTAATTGCATACGATTCATACAGATACTGATTAATGGGGTCAATTGCTACATCAAAAACATGGCGGTCGGCAGTCGCAGAACCATGTGAGTGCCATCTTTCCCAATTATTCCCACAGTCAGTTGAGCGCCAGAGAAATATCGTATCCTCACCCGTCCCCGAAGTTTGATTGCTTGCGGCAACAAAGATATAATTATTAAAAGTGGCGACCGAAGGGGTAACATGGTCCAGAACACTCAAGTCTACAAGACCTAATGACCAACCGGTTCCCTGGTTATCGTCATCCCGCTTAGAATAGTCAAATTTAACTGGATGTATCTGGGTTTCTTCATAATGGATCTTTGGTAAATTTTTCTCTCTTGTAATATATTGCAGAAAATTTTCTGCTTCATTCATAAGGTAAACCAATTCTGCATAATTCCAATCTGTTGGTTGAGATTTAAATTCTTGCCAGAGTTTTTGGAGTCTTATTCTATATCCAACATATGCATTCTCCTCGGCGGAAAAAACATCGGGAGGTAATTGAGGTAAAAGATTATTTAGTCTATCTTCAAGATTTAAGATTATTGTTTGTTTATCAGAACCTGACATATCTTTCCATTTCTGCGCCAGCGCCGCTTTTTCAGCGGTCCAGCCATTAGGGACAAATATAATTTTATCATCGGTCTCCAACGCAAATAATAGTGTTGCTAATATTGTTACTACCCATATAATATTTTTCATATTTTTTTCTCCTTTCTTTTTAAAAGCAATTTGGACCTTTAGTTAATTTTCAAAAAAAATTATCACCCCCTTTTCACTTACTTTAATTGCCAGTAATATTATATAAATAAACTGCGTATAGAATCTTGCCCCTGGGCTTAAAAACTTAAGGATTTTCAATGATTTTTGCTGAAATATAGTGTACTTGACAAAATGATATTTTTTTGGTATTATTTTCCATAAAATTGCAATGAAGAAAAACTTTGAGGTAATCCTGAATGCCCTTGATGAACTTCAGGAAAAAAAAGATTTCAAATTCATCTCAAGCAAGTACAACATTCATCACACCACCCTGTGGAGATGGACAAAAAAATTCTATAAAAAAGATTTTTTTTATCGACGGCCATGGAAAGATATTTCTGAATTAATTGAAGAAAGAATTGTTAGTATAAAAGAAGCCAAACCGGATATCACACTCGCCCAAGCCCAAAGTGAATTAAACAATCATGGTATTAAAATTTCAACCAAGATAATTTATAATATCTGGAAGGATTATGGACTGATAAGGCAGAATCCCCGAACCCCCTTTTCTTTTTTTGCTCCAGAAACAGCCGAGGCAAAATATAATCTAACATATGTCCAGATATTACTCAAAAATGGGCATTCTTCAGACAATTTAAAGAAATGTGCCGAGATAATCAATCGGTTGCCGGCATTTCCTGCTGATTATAAGGATATCCTCAGAGAAATACCCGATGAGTTGCTGACAACGAAAAGAAAACTGGATAAATTGATTACGCAATTTTTGAAAATTCCCCTTCAGGATTTCTATGAACATATTAAAAATTTAAGAATCCAACTGGAAAGGGAAGGATTGTTTTATTCTGCGATAAAAGCTGTACTTTTAGAACTGGCAGCTTTGACTCGTTTGAGATATCCTCGGGAAATTTTGAATCTTCTCTCTCATCTTAAAAAAATTAAAGGCAATTTAAGAGATCCCGTGCTTGATTTCCAGTTGAAATTTTTTGAAGCCTCTGCTTATTGTGAGATTTTACAGATTGGCGAAGCGCAGAAGATAGCAAAGGAGATGCGGCAGATAATGGCAAAAAAGAAGTACCCATTCTATTATGAAACTTATGGTGAATTGATGACCTTCATGAGCAATTATCGCCACGCTACTCGATATTTTATAAAAACATTGGAATGGACCACGAATAGAATAGACCAAAATCGATTATATTACAAAATTTCTATATGTCTCACTTTAAATGGTCGATACCGGGAGGCGCTAAAATATCTTAGTAAAGCAAAGATTGATGAGAAAAACAAATATTTTGCCCATTACCTGATAGCACGTGCCCTGATAAATTTTGGTTTGGGACGGATAGAAGAAAGTCTGGCAAAATGTGAACAGAGTTTGAGACAGGCAGAGAAAGAGCAGCTCATTGGAACATTATATTCGACGATATCTTGCTATGCCACAATTCACTGTGCGCTGGGCGAAAAAACCCATGCCGAACGCATCATTAAAAATTATCTACCAATCCTTGCAAAATACGGGCAGAAAAGAGAAATAGAAGTTTTAAGCCATTTAATTTCAATTGATAAAGAATCGCCAGGCTCCGAACTGCCGACATTACAATTGATACATTTGCTCAAACGTGCACGGCAAAGTTTAAAAATAAAAGATTATCGCCAGTTATTTATCTATGCGCAAAGATACGGCCTGGTAGGTTTTCTCCAGCGTTGTTTATTCTTTATACCCGAATTGGTTCTCAATGTTCTTAATCATGGCAAGAAGCCCGATTTACCTCAGGCTTTACTTCAAATGCCGGTTTTTAATCCTGAAATGCCCAGTTACCGAATAAATTTCTTGGGCGAAGTCGTTATCTACAAGAATCAAACCTATCTAAAGGTAAATCTCACACCCAAAGAGAAGGCATTTTTTATTTTTTTGAGTCAAAAGATACCCGAACCCGAAAGGGCAATAGCAATAGATGAAATATTCAATTACTTCTGGCCCAAGAAAGATAAATTAACAGGACGTTTAGCCCGTTTTCTAACCGATTTTAAAAAGAAAATAAAATTGCCCAAACATCTCTTGGTAGCAAGGGACGGCCACTTAATAAATAATGGATTTTATATCACAAATGATTACGGTGAATTTATCTCAATCATTACCCGTGCCAAGGCCTTGAACCGGGCTAAAGAATGGATCTTTGCCCGCAATGAATACCTCCGGGCATTTAAATTATGGCGGGGTGAGCCACTCAAAAAGAATTTTGACAACTGGTCGGTGGATATGAGATTTAGAATTTTAACCCAAATTGAAGATGAAGCGGTTTCATTTGCGAAGATTTGTCTGGAACATGACGACAAATACGGCGCATGCCGAATTTTACAAAAGATTCTAAGGATTATTCCTGATGCGGAAGAGGCAAAACGCCTTTTAGATTTATCTAAAAAATCAAATGAAAAACCCGAGGCACCCAAAGGGCACCCCGGGATCTGAAAGGGGGATTCTCTAAAGGTATTTTAAAGGCGATTTGTCTTTAAATCTCTTTGCAGACTCAATGCCCGATTCAAATCTGCCTCGGTGATATAACCCAGCTCAACCATTATTTCACCCAATGGTTTACCCTTTCCGCTGTATTTATTCATCTGCACCCACCGTGCCTCATTTACCTGTTCATGGGTAATAACCCCCAATGTGATTAAAATTTCACCGATAAATGGATGCGCACCCATTTTCACTCAATCAACACTGCTTTCTTTACACAAATTACGCCTTTGTAATTCAGATGGACAAAATAGACACCGGAAGGCAGCCTGCGACCGTGATTATCCAAACCATTCCAGATAACTTCGAAAGCCTCACCATTTTTCTTAATTTCGTGATTAAATTTTCTCACCACCCTTCCTGCCACATCATAGATTTTCAACGAGATATCATTTTTAGTTCTGTTATAATTGTAATTTTCATCCGGGATGTATAATGTAATCTTAAGGGATTTATTAAAGATATTCGATGCCAGTCTCAATTCGGGTCGCACAGGATTAAAAATAAAAGATTGATTTTCTTCAATACCAATCTGACTATTGGGTGCCCAGGTTGTGAATCGCAAGGCAAAACTATCGCTAATAGGCGGAACACCACAAGGAAAATTTGGCACCAATTTTACCCGGTAATATACTCCTGATGTGCCAGTACTATTTTCAATACCAACCTGATAAGAGGCCTGACCGAAAGAGTCGGTATGATAGAATCGGTAATAGCAGTATATATCACCATCACCGGTGGGTGTCGGGTAATATGCTGGGTCGTGTAGGACAATCTGAAAACTATAGTGGGTATCTGGCAGAGTATATAACGGCATTTTAAACCACTCTACGATAAACCGATGACTTGGCTGGTCGTAATAGTAATAAACATCTGCCGGATGATTAGGATAGTTGGGCCAAAGGAAACCGTGATTCAACGCTGCAATAAAATTATTCGGTAAGTTGGGAGTGGGTATGCCATTTATAAGACCATATGGAACTGCGACGGAATCCATTACGATAAATCCATTGTCATGCACCATAATTCGGTTGTAATTTACGCCATAAAATTTGAATGTAAACGGTAGGTGAACACATTTAGGGTCTTCATTTTGGGGATCCAACGATATTCCCTGATGCTCATTCTGAGTAGTATCAATCGCAAACCACTCAAATACCGGCCTCAATTCTGGATATGGACCAGTCGACCAGTAGCAATAATAGCGTCCATCATTGGGTACTGGGTTTCCCACTGGAAATTCAATAACTTTTGTCCAGGATGTCTCGGCACATGTGATAAAAAACACAAATCGTGCAGTATCGCCACCTAAATAATTAGGTGAAACATATAGTGCAAACCGATCACTGGTATTCTGCACCGAATCACCCACATTGATATTACCAAAATTGGCAGTAGAATCTAAAATCATTATCCAGGGATCGCCCGTCCGTAATTTGGCTGAGACATTCGTGGCATCAAATACACCGTTGTTTTTTAGATAACAAACAATCTGGGCGTTTTCTCCAGGGTCAAGTTTCTCGTTTCCATTATTGTCACCCACTACACGGGGTTTTGTGATGATTAGATTCGGTTGGTTGGGTGATGGTGAATTCTGTAAAGCGCGCCAGATATTTAATATTCCCCAGCCCCACTTATTGTTGGGTATATTGCCCGCCCAATATGCTCCGTCACAATTGAAACAAAGGAGATGATATAATTGTTGGGGTGTGTAATTTGGATTTCTTTCAAGCAAAAGAGCTGCTGCACCAACGACATGTGACAAGGGCGGAACATTCCCTAATTTATATCCACCATTCTTCCACGCTGAATACACATTTCCCCATGGTGCGAGGAGGTCCGGTTTTAAAAAGTTCCAGGTGGGATAAAACCAGAAAGAAGGGTCATTTATCGGCGGTATATTCGGAGATGGTCCAACATTTTGATTAGCAATATTGAGACTATCAACGTAGCCAACGCCAATTACTATTGGATAACTCGCTGGTGCTGAAAAAGTTCCAGATATTGTAGGAATTCCTACATCACAGACTGATAATATACCCAGATCTTTCATGAAAGACACTATATTCCACCAGTGTATATTATTTTGTGTTCCAACGTATGCAAACTCAATATCAAGCAATCTTATATCAATCCCCATTTGTTTAAGATCCGCCATATACTGTAAGCACTCATCAGTTGATGAATAAGTATAACTACCCGATGTATCAATACATTTCGTCGGAATAAACTTTGCATTATAGGCAATACCGATATCATTACCAGAAGGTCCTGGACCATCGCCCCCGCAGATTATGCCAGTTAAGAATGTACCCCAATAATCATCGTAAGGAACTGATTGCCCATTCACTGCATCATACCAGTAAGGCGCCAGCCATTTGCCTGCAAGTGCTGGATGTTGAACCATTACGCCACTGCCAACAACTCCGATAATGACATCTCTTCCACTGTATCCTGCCGCCCAGCAAGAATCTGCCTGTATCCTTCTTAAATTCCAACCAATATCCACATTATCTATATCCGAGTTATCCAATCGCACATTACTTTCCTCAATTGTTTGAGGTTCAAAGGAACATTTCATTTTGACATTCGAAGAGATAAACCAGATATCATTCCGTTTGGCTAATTCTTTGATCACATCCTTTGTCGCCTTCAAATGGAGACCATTAAAAACCCAGAATTGCCGAACAATTTCCGCCTTACTTTCGGGCAATGATTTCAGGTAATCCACCAAGGCACTCTGTGAGTTAAAAGCAATAACCTTTGCCTGATTACATTTTTCCTGCGGGGTTAAATTGTCGTTCTCACTAAATGGATATTCCGTATTCATATGAACGATCACAAAAATCTTTTCATCCGGTCTTGCTCTATCCATAACATCCTTCAGGTCTGAGGTAATCTTCCCCGGCACCTGGGGTAACAGGAAAAATAATATTAATAAATAGTGCATAAAACCTCCTTTAGCAGAAATATTTTATCATAAAATTGTCATATATTTGATCAAAATGTCCTAAAAAACATATGAAATTGCGTGGGTTTTTTTCTTTTTTTACTGACTTTGGGAAAAAATAAAATTTTTATACCATTTTTTCTTAAAAATGCAATAACAAATGGTTTTCCAATGAAGGGTACCTATCATAAAGACTTATGGTAGGAAGGTTTAGTTAACTACAATTAACTTGCCAAATTTTATACCTTTCTTTGCTGTTTCAATCTTATAGAAATAAATCCCTCCAGGTAAGTTATTCAGTCTTTTGCCGATCTTTCTGCCCAAAGGATCATACAATGTAAGTATACCATCGACTCGGTCTTCATATCGGCAATCATTTGCTAAAATCGTCGGTATAAAGAAACCAGCAGGATGATCTACATCTTTATCCTCAGTTATACCTACCAATATTTCTTTAAATCCTTCCTGGATCTGCCAGCCAGGATTATTTAATCCACGCCATTCATAGGCACCAACATCCCAGTAACTTCCATAAGGCCTGGATAAAAGATTAAAATCATGCTCCGGTGCGCCATAAGATTGTGTCCCGGTGTTAAGCAGTGTAGCATTAGATTTTGGGTAAAGATTGATAACGCCCGGTGTTGGGACTGGATTTATAAATTCCTGGCTCGGATGATTACCCAATGTTGAACCTGTGACCTGGGATTGACCATAATGCCGATTATAGGCTACATAACCCGGACCAATACCATCTGGAGCCTGAATTGCACTCGCGGTTATGGTATCCTGATAACAGGCATTATTGATGCAGACCATTTCTCCGGTCGCAATATTCCAGTCATCAAGCCTGAGGCAGGTTGTATTGCAGTGATATATTGTATTATTACGGATATATAAATCATTCATCCCCCAGCCGCTGTAGTTTCTAACATTTATTCCATAATCACAACTGAATATGACATTATTGTCAATATTGGTCTGACCAACCGCAAAGATTCCCTCAGGTGTATTCCAGATTGCATTTCTGCGTACAATATTGTTATCACTTGCTGAACTCTGGTCAGTCTTATACAAAACAATCCCTGCCTCATCACAGTTATATACAACATTATCCTGAATGATATTCAGATATGTGCCACGCTTGAATTGTATCCCTTTATGGGGATGGCAATCGTGTATCCAGTTCAGTTCTACAAGACAATGATGCACCGGAGACAAGCCATCATGATTTCCGATATAAAGACCTTCGCCCACATCTGAGATATCATGGATATGGCAGTGCCGGATTGTCAGGTAAGTAAAAGATTCTCCTGCAGGATTGGCACTTATCCCGACACCAGTGAGATCATGGATATGTAAGTTTTCCATTAAAATATGGTCGCTCGTGGTTCTGAATTTTATCCCATCAATCCCTGAACCTGCATAAGAATTTGTGATTTCAATTCCTCTAAGTTCAACATAATGACAATTATAGATATCAATAACATTATCATAGTTGACGCCATTGATAATCACACCGCTGGAATAAGGTTGTATCACAATCCAGTCATTTTCGGTTCCATATCGGTCTGCAATATTCCAGTTCATAGCATATGTTCCAGGCATTATCAGTAGTGTATCACCAGCCTGCAATTGATTGGTATATGACTGTATTTCACCCGGAGTATCTGCAATATAGGTTGTGGCAAAGACAAAGCAGAGTAGAAAACACAGAAAAATTATCCGTACCATTCTTCCTCCTTAATTCTTTTTTATTTTAACTCAACACCGTATCATTGTCAAGCCTTAATTTTTTATGAATTTATTTAATTATTCTCCAGTGCTGTCACCAATTAAAATTTCCACACAAATATTGACATTACCCAACTTTATCATTCTTGACAATCCATTTATATCCCAATATAATATTCCGCTATTAGGAGGTTTTTATGAAGAAAGTTTTATTGTTTCTCTTTATATTCCTTTCTTATGCCCAGCATCAGACTGAATCGGAGAAAGAATTTAATGTCCACATTAGATTCAATAAACAAATGGATACTACCTCGGTTCGAGAAAACATAGAGGTAATGAATTTGAATTTTGGAAATATTGTAGAAATAAAAAAAGTCGTCTGGACTGATGACTGTACCAACATTTTTATAGTCTTATTTGACCCGAGTGTTTTTAATGATACAAGCGGGTTGAATTACTCGTGCAAATACAAAGTTACTATAAGAGGTAGTGCAAAGGATATAAACGGATTCTTGCTCGATGGCAATCGAAATGGAATAAGTGAAGGAACGCCGATTGATGATTACAGTTTCACATTTACCACAAGAAAAGCACATTTAAAATCATACTTTTCTTCACACACATTTCCTTCTAATATTACATCGACTCCCAACACTATACAGCCATTGATATTTTATAGCACTCTAACAAACAGAGAAAAACACCGTGATTTCAATATAGAACTTTCAGTTGAATCATCGGGTGCAGGTAGTTGCTCGCTCTTAACAAAGAGTATCTTTTTGCCTCCAGATACAATATTAAGGTTTCCTACTCTAACGGTAGAATATTGGGGTGATTTTCAGGTCTATGTCTATGCAAAATGCTTTTCGGGTACATTATGCTTATCAGAAGATACCGTTGAACTTTCTTTCAGATTAGAAAGGGAGATATCTGATTCTGTCGCAAAGATTACCGAACCTAATATTTTAATACCGACTATTATTTTGAATCACGGTACCAGATTTTGTTTGAATATGAAACTTGCAGAGATTGATGAGGGAAGGATAGAAATATATGACCAGATAGGCAGGTGCCTTGAGAGATTTGTTGTTAAAAAAGGGGAAGGTAATATTCTACTTTACTCTGAAAGATTTCCAAGCGGGGTTTATTTTGTTAGAATAATAACAAAAGAATCAACATCTGTAAAAAAAGTTGTTATCCTGCGCCATTAGAATAGAGGTTACCTATGCACACGGTGGCAAGATATGGGAATAATGTGTATGTGGTATAAAAGTTTACACTTTCCAACCTGTCTGAAAAATGTAAACTTTTGAAAAATAATAACGGTGTGTTTTAAAAATGGCATTTCTATCAATTTTAAAAATTGGGTGAAAAATCGTGAAGGTTTATGTTATCAAAATGGTGCGGATGTAGGCCAGGCTTGCATCCGGAAGAGGTGCGTTTTGGGTATTGACAAAAAAAACATGAGTATAATAAGGTATAATTGGAATGGATTGGGGATGGTGGATGGGAGATATGAGCGAAAGGATAACGAGAAGGATTCGTGAAACGTTTACCGTGAACCGTGTAGTGAAAAAATTGGAGACAGGGAGACCTGAAGATGGGGATAAGGGGAGATGAAGAACCGATGAATGGAAGAAACGAAGAAAAGAAAGATGCAGGAGTTGCAGGATCGCTTCGCTTGCAGTATCATCCGCCACTTTGTTTGGCGGATTCGCAGGAAATGGCGGATTCCTTTGGAGTAGGGAATTTATTCCCGTATTGTTTCCGCGTCAATCCGTGTCGTCATCCGTGTCTATCTGTGGTTTTTGCATTGCAAAAACAGGAGGTATAAAAATGGGTAGGATTATCTTTTTTGCAATACTCGTCGCTGGGTTGTGTTTTGGGCAGGTGCGCGACATAGATGTTGTTAAAAATAGAATTGAAGTAAAACGTTTTATAAAAAACTCCTTTGGAATAGCAATAGGAAGAAAACAATACTTTGGTGCTGTTGACCCATTCCAACCCAAGGAAGTTTTTACTATATATGGTGTATGGGGAAATCGAAATATCTATAAAGGATGGGGCATAAACTTTTGTTATAACTATTGGCCTGCTTATTATTTATGTCCTGAAATTTCTCATTTTAATGAACAGCTTTTTTATAGAGAACATACATTGGCTTTGGATATGGATTATAAACACAGATTTGAAGTTGAGGGTTTTTACTTAATGAGTGGGGTGGGGATAGTTTTTAATTATCTCACCCAACAAATATCCGATGAGCTTGGTTGCAGAATCTACCACCATTGGGGATTCTCAACACTATTAAGCATTAGATTGGACTGGTGTTTCAAAGACTACGGTTTTCCGGTTTCTTTAGGGTGCTATTGGGGATATATCCCTGGGATATTTGGCATAATTGATGTTCTTGACGGAGCTAAATCTACTCTCCACTCATTAAATGTTGGTCTAACGCTTGGTTATACATTCTAAGGAGGTATGCAATGAGATTCATTGAATTTATTAAGTTTTTGCTTTTTTCTCTCTATATTGGGATGGTCCAATTTCTACTTGGACTGCCTGTTGATTCTATATGGAACAAGTTTACATCAAAGTATGGGGAAAACTTTGTTGTTCATTGGAATGATAGAACCATCACGCCTCATAAACTCTATGGCCAAGGCATAATACTAAAACCAACTGGCTTTACTAAAAGCAGCGAAGTAATTGAGAGTGTAAATAGTTTTATAGAAGCAAACTCTTATCTTTTCAATATTGATGTTAAGGATTTAAAAATAGACCGTGTTGACTCATTAAGGCAAGAAGAATATTATCTTATATAGGCAGTATTATCATACTCTTCCTGTGCTTGGAAACGGAGCTGTGTTTACTGTCACTAAAGGCGGAGAAATAATTAGCTTGGGGATTGATTGTCAACCTGACATGAATGTTGCCTTAGAATCTAAGGTCTCCAAAGAATCAGCAATAAATATCGCGGAGCAAAGGCTTGAAACCACAGGAGCGGTGCAAGTGCACACAGCAACTTTGTGCATTTGCCCTTTAGAAATGGACAGCGTAATAAGTTACTACTTAGTGTGGGATATTTCAATCGCTTGCTCAAATGAAATAGTGGGTTCCAGAAATAGCAAGAGAATCCTAATTGATGCCGTCACTGGTAAAATTTTGAAAGAATTTGATTTGATTTTTCATGGTAATTGGACTATTGATGGGCATGTGATGGGGGTAATCCGACCGGAATATCGTTATGATTCGCCAGATTGTCGGCTTTTTCCTTTTGAAAAACTTATTATAACATTGGATCCGGGATATTATCATATTTTCTATACGAATGCCGTCGGTTACTATTATGACCAAGGATACACTTCGCAATCAACAAATCAATTAGAAATTAAACTTGCCGGGTTTTTTATTTCAGAAATGTGGAAAAAATGGTTTGATGCTATTCCACCGTGGATACATAATGCACCAATTGCTTCTCATTTCTATACATTTCCCAGTGCCGGAAGTCGCCATTATGATTATATCTGGTCTGAGAGCCAAGGCTCACAAGAGGAAGAAGCAATCAATGCTTATTGGCACACAACGAGAATTAGTAAGATAATAATGGATGAACCTTTTTGGTATTATGGTGCTGGTTATCCAATTAAAGTTTGGGTAAGTGAATATGACGGCGAATCACCATATTATAACCCATCTACCGAAGAATTATGGTTTACACGCTATTATAATTATCATTGGGCATTATCAAGTGACTGCATTTCTCACGAGTATGGCCATCATATTATTTGGAATGTCTATGGGAAAGATTTTATTGGTGGGACAAATCCTACTTCTCAGAGTCGCGCGATGGAAGAAGGTTTTGCAGATTATTTAGCTTGCACAATAAACGATGATTGCCTATCTGGTGAGGATGTGCCAATCCCGGGCAGTTTACCAAGAAATTTAGATAATCAACTTATGTATCCTTATAACATGATTAATGAAGCCCATCATGATGGTCAGATCATCGCTGGTGCTGTGTGGGATCTTAGAACTTATTTAGGTAAATATAGGGGAGATTACTTATTTTTAAAGGCGCTGCGTATTGTTCCTCAACCTGTTGATTTCTTCGAGTATTTAGAAAACACACTCATTGCTGATGATGACAATGCCAATTTATCGGATGGAACTCCACACGACCCGGAGATTTTACATGCCTTTAAAAACCATGGAATTACGCTAACTGATTATCTTCCGCATCCATATAATCTTCATTCCACGCTTATAGAGGCTGACAAGATTTATTTAGAATGGGATCGCATTCCTTATGGTGAAGATGGATTTATTGTACAGCGCTGGACTCAGGAAACGGGGTGGATAGATTTACCACCCACACCCTATTTGTGGTGTCACGATGAGAATTTGCAGCCAGCAAAAACCTATCAATATAGGGTCGTAGCTTATAAAGGCTCTTTACGCTCTGGACCATCAAATACAATTACAGTTCAAACGATTTGGGCACCCTACGACCTTTTTGCAAATCCTGTGGTTTATGAAGGCGTGCAGATCTATTGGACTGATGATTTGCCAGACGAGGAGGGGTTTAAAATTGAAAAGAAGATTGGCACTGGAAGTTATTCAGTGGTTCACACCACTGGACCAAATGAGACATCCTGGTATGATGATGATATTGAAAACTATTCTGGTCAACAGGTCAGATATCGGGTAAGGGCATTTACGGGCAATTACATCTCTGATACTTCAAATTCGGTTGTCATCCCATCGGCCCCCGGCATCTTTACGGATAGCCTCAAAGCGATTGGCAATCATGTTCACAATGCGGGATACTTCAACTGTCGTAGTTTAAGGCGAGCAAATGATGGAGCCTGCCATTTGGTATTGGTTCATCATGGCAGAATATGGTATACAAAATCAACCAACAATGGCACAACCTGGCAATTAGCCATTCCACTTACTGAGCAAAATCCATCTACGCCCTCCTTGGCAATTAACTCATACAATCATCCCTGTTTTGTGTGGGATGAGACTAACGCACAGGGCAATCATATGCTTACATACGCATATCAGGATATTTCCGGAAATATCCATAAGTTCGCACTATTGACAAAACCTAATAGGTTATACCCTTCAATCGCAATAAGCCCTTCGGATTTGGTTTATATCGCTTATGTTGAAGATTCAACTTATAGTGCCGGTAAAGTGAAGCGAGTGGAATTTAATTATGATAATCCTGTGGCTTCAAATCCTGTGGTATATAATACTGCTGGCCCCCAGGGTATTTCAATAACCACCGACCCGCTGGGAAATCCCCATCTTGTTTGGATACACCGTTATATGGGCCACTCAATAAAATATGCAGGTCCCGATGGAAGCATAGAGACCGTAGGCGGCGGTGATGCACCTGATATTATTGCGAGTTCCGTGAATAATGTGCGTGTAGTTTGGGCTTCAAGCGGTGAAATATATTACAGGGAGCGCACCAATTCTGGGTGGGGGAATAGTATAATAGTAACTCAAGACCCTGCAGTGGGGAATAATGTGTATTTTCCAAGAATAACCCATAATAATGCTGTGCTTTTTAAAGGAACTTTTACACCTGAACCAGGTAATATTTTTGGTGTGCAACCGAGTGTGTTTTCTACGCTTGCTACTCTTCTTACTGCAAACACGCGCTATTACGATGCGGTGCCATTGCCGGGTGGGACTACCCCAACAGTATTGTTGGCTACTCAGCGGAATACCTCAGTTACTGGATTATACAAAATCGCATTTCTTATTAAACCAATACCTTTAAGACTACCGCATTATTGGGATATCATATATTCTTTACCATCTGGCCCACCTGTAGAATTCACGGCTTATAACAATTCAAGGCGGTTGATTCGGGATGCGAGTGGAGTTTTGCATCTGGCATTTACGAGCGGGAATAATATCTATCATACTTTCTTACAGGATACGAGCTGGGCAGAGCCGGAGTTCGTTGCCCAGGGGATGTATCCGTCATTATTATCGGGTGATGGCAATCTCTATTCTATCTATGCCCACAATGAACCATACCCTGCATTCCTTGAGGAGTTGAGATTCGCAAAGAGGGATGCAACTGGCTGGACAGTCTCTGATTTTCCAGTTGCCCATACCTATAACTCATTCTTATGGGGGATTGGTGCACCTTCATTTGCAATAAAAGATACAATCGGCTATTTTACCTTTGAGTCAATCTTTGGACCACAATTCCATCCACTCCCTGATAGTGGTTATGTGATAATGATGATTCTACGTCAGGGTCAGGCACTGGTCTATGGCAAATTCTCGCTCAATCATCCGGAAAACTTCCAGTATCAAATAATTGACTCATATTCATTCCCCATCATTCCTGTTGATACATTTAGGTATCGTGAGATAGTGAAGGATTCATTGGTTTCTCCATCAATTGCGGTTGATAATGATGGTGTGGTGCATATCTTATGGGAGGGGAGGGGTGATTCATTGAGGTATTATCGGATTGTAGATACGGTAATTACCAGAGAGTTCTATCCAGGCAATGGGATTGATTATCCATTTATTACAATGCGTGAGGACCAGATTGACTACTTCTGGTGCGATGCGGAGAGTATAAAGTATCGTTATGGCTGGACCGGGACAGAAAATTTGAGCGAGACCCAGACTGTGGCAAGTTGTGAGAGTCCGATTTCAAGTTGACAGTATTTGACCTGGACGAAGAAAGAGAATGGCTTATCCCATCTATACTATGGTGCAATTCCGGCAAGTGGCACAATAAATCCGATAGAAGTCAACTATTCTACAGATTTGATTTCTTATCCCCAGATTCTATTCAACCCAAAGCCTCCATCAATTGACCTGGTCTGGACCGAATACAGTGAGATATTGATTCAACAGGCTTGATTTACTATCTCAATCTGCCCCTCACCGAGGTTGCACCAATTTATGCCTTTGATATGGGAACTGAGACCCCGGTGCCGATTTGTGTGCAGAGGGATGGATACAAGGTGCTTGGAATAGAAGACTATAAGACAATAGACTATGATTCTACGGAGTTGATATATCATCTCACCCTCCATTCACCACATACAAAATATAAGATTCGCTGGGTCTGGTATCATGAAGAAGGAAACAAGATACACCTACAGTTCAATATTGATGATATCTTTCACCATAATAAATGGGTAAAACCAGGAGAAAAAATAATAGAAGAATCCTGGATTCCTGATGCCTGTATTCATGATAATGAGATTACGATAAAAGTAAAACTCTTAAATGGCACGATTGCAGTCCTTTCAGGATTTGAGATTTATGCTGAAGAGGTTGGTGGTGGCGGACCACAGGGTGAAGAGGCACAGATTGCAAAACCCTTCTTCTTTGACAGAATCTATCCCAATCCGACAAAAGGGATGATAAGACTCAGATTCAATTCACCAGATGCGAGAAGGGTTACAATCCGAGTTTATGATGTAACAGGAAGGCTAGTACATAAACAAGAGATAAGAAAATCAAGGATTGGGATGAATGAGGTCTTGATAAGGGCTGAGGGTTTTGCAGCCGGTGTCTATTTTGTTAGGCTTGAGACAGAGGGATTTGATAAGGTTGAGAAGGCGATTCTTCTCAGATAGGGGTTAGCGGGTTTTTCTCCTGATGTCGCTTGCCGGTCAATGCGCCTCTGCCCAATTCTTGCCGTTTCCAATTTTAACCTCTATCGGGACATCAAGTCTAACAACATTCTCCATTGCCTCTTTGATTATAGAATTTGCCTCATCAATTCGGTCGTCTTCTATCTCATACAATAACTCATCGTGAATGGATAATAAGAGTCCGCTCTTAAACCCTGCATCGGTCAATCTCTTTTCTACTTCAATCATTGCCAGTTTGATTATGTCCGCGGCAGTGCCCTGAATCGGTGTATTTATCGCCGCCCTTTTTGCGGCCTCTTTTAATGTATGATTATCTGAGTTGATTTCCAGCAGGGGCCGCTTCCTTCCAAATAGTGTCTCGGTAAAACCATTTTTTTCGGCAAGCTCAATTGCCTGTCTTCTCCACTGGTCAACATCCGGATAGAGTGCATAATATGTCTGGATAAATTGCATTGCCTCTTCTTTTGGTATATCAAGCCCCTGGGCAAGACCATATTCACTCATACCATAAATAAGACCGTAGTTCACAACCTTTGCCATTCTTCTCTGTTGTTCTGACACCTTACTTTCTGGAATATTAAAGACGAGGGACGCGGTATGATTGTGAATATCCCGATTTTCCTTAAATGCCTTAACCAAATTTTTATCCTTTGTAATATGTGCCAGGATTCTCAATTCAATCTGTGAATAGTCGGCAGAGACAAGAGAAAAACCTTTTTCAGCAACAAAACCCTGGCGCAACCTCTTCCCGAGTTCAGTTCTAATCGGAATATTCTGGATATTGGGATTTGAAGATGAAAGTCGTCCGGTTGCGGTGCCCGTTTGATTGAAGGTTGTATGAATCCGACTATTCTGGGCAAGGTTAATCAAAGGTTCAATGTATGTTGAAGATACCTTCGCCAGTTCCCGATATCTCAAAATTTCCCCGGGTAATTGGTGCTTCAAACTCAATTGCTGTAAAACTTCAACATCGGTTGAATAATGGGTTTTCCCTTTCTTAATAGGTGTGAGTTTCAAATCTTCAAATAAAACTTGAGAAAGTTGCTGGGGTGAGTTTATATTGAATCGCCGTCCGGCAATCTTATAAATCTTTTCGCCAAGTTCAATCATCTCTTTTTCAATTTTGCGACTCAATTCTTTTAAATAGGGAATATCAATTCTTATCCCCCTTTTTTCCATCCGGGCAAGGACATAGATAAGCGGTTCTTCAATTTTTTTATAAAGTTCCATCTCCTTCAATTCTTCAAGTCGCTCTTTGAGTGGGGTATATAATCTAAAAGAAAGATTACTTATCAACTCTGGTGTTGGTTCAAGATAAATATTCAAATACTTCAGGGCAATATCTTCTAATTTATATGATTTTGAATTCGGGTCAATAAGCCAGGCGACAACTCCAATATCAAAAATCGGTGGGCTAATCTTGAAATTTTTTACAAGTTCCTTAAGGTCATAGCCGATTTTTATAATATTCGGGTCATTCAGTCTTTCTCTTATTGCCTCATAAGAAAATTTATAGATTGTCTTGGCGTCATTGGCGAGGTAAAATTCATGATTAAATTGACCAATTCCAATCCTTGATTCAAAACTAACTTTTGGAGTATCAGCCCCATCTACTACACTTATTTCCAACTTGCTCTTTTTCGCAAACTCCTTAAGGAGCGAGTGGAATTCAAGATCCGCAAGAATCGGGATAAGTCTATTAAGTTCTGGTTCTTTAATTGCTAAATCTTCTAATCTTACCTCAATTGGCACATTACAATCAAGGGTGGTGAGTTTTAGTGAGAGCATCACCAATTCTTCTTGTTTGGCAAGCCTTTTGTCATTTTTAACTGCCTCAGCGAGATTGGGATATTTTTTAAGAATCTCTATTGCCCTTTGTGGTCCAATACCTGGCACACCCGGGATATTGTCAATTGTATCACCAGCGAGTGCCAGATATTCTCGGATTCTTGAGGGTGGGATGCCAAATTTTTCTATTACCCTGTCGGTATCATATACTACATCACGATATGCATCATAGATATAAATACTGCCACCAACCAACTGGAGCAGGTCTTTATCCGAACTGACAATATAAATCTCTCCATAATCTTTTAATTTCAATGCCAGAGTTGCCAGAACATCATCGGCCTCATAACCTTCAATCTCATAGCAGGGAATCCCTAAGTATCGGGCAATTTCTTTCACCTTCGCTATCTGGAATGGAATATCTTTTGGGGCGGGTGGTCGGGTTGCCTTATATTCCTTGAATATCCGGTCCCTGAATGTTTCACCCGGAGCATCAAACGAAAGACATATTCTATCTGCTGTTAATTTCTTTTTTACCTTTTCTATGGTATTCAAAAAACCAAATATTCCGGAGGTATTCTCACCCCGAGAATTCCGCAAGGGATTTTTTATAAATGCATAATAGGAGCGAAAGATTATGGAATGGGCATCAAATAACAGAAATCTTACTGCCATATTCAATTATATTCAATCTTTCCTTAAAGGCAAGTAAATGGTTGACATTTTAATGGTTTTGGATAAACTTATTATAGGGAGGTAAAGATGAAAAGGCTTGTGCTTTTTCTACTGATGACTGTTTCTTTTATCTTCTCCAGCGGTAGTGGTAGAATTCAAGGACGGGTGATTGATGAATCCAATGGAGAGCCACTGATTGGTGTAAATATTGTAATTGAGGGAACTGAACTTGGGGCGGCAACCGACGAGAATGGCTATTACCTTGTACCATTTGTGCCCGTGGGTGTATATGAGGTAACTGCCTCCTACATTGGCTATAATACCATAACCCAGAAGAATGTCATTGTTACATCCAATCAGACGACCAATCTCAATTTCAAACTCGCACCGAGCGCAATCATTATGGAACCAGTGGTGGTGATTGCAGAAAAACCAATGGTAATAAGGACCTCAACCCAGACCACTCACACCTCCACTGCTGAGGAAATCAGTAAGTTACCCATCTCCCAGATCAATCAGATTGTAACACTCCAGGCGGGTGTTTCAACGAGTGAATTGGGAACACACATAAGAGGGGGCAGAAGCACGGAAATCGCTTACTATGTTGATGGGATTCTTACCAAGACACCCCACTATGGACAACAGGCATTGCAGATAAACAAGGAGGCAGTAGAAGAGATAGGCGTTATTACCGGTGGCTTTGATGCGGAATATGGCGAGGCACTCTCAGGAGTAATAAATATTGTCACCAGAGAAGGAGGAGAAAAGACAAGTGGCAATTTCCGTTATACGACCGATGAGGTCTTCCGTACCGATAAATTAAATTTTGGCTACAACCAGTACGAATTGAGCCTGGGTGGAGGTCTACTCACCAAATCCCGTTTCCGGTATTTTCTCTCCGGAGAGGCATTATTTACCGATGCCCATCAAGAGGCAAAATACAAAGTTCCATCTCCAAGGTTTGATTACAAGGCGCAGGGGAAGTTATCTTATCGCCTTCCCAATGCCAAAGGGAAAGTAATTGCCTCAGGATTTTACCAGCGGGAAATGTTTCAGTATTACAGTGATATATGGGGTGAATTGAGTATGATTTACCATCTTGACCACCGGGCGGCGGAACTCCGCAAAGGGTACCTGGGGACCATTACCTTCAACTATATGCCAACGAAAAGCCAGGTGATCGAGGCAAAATTGGGTTATACCAAAAACACCAGATTCTATGCGGTGCGGGATTTAGAAAAAGAGAAAGAGGCGAATCGCCAATGGTATGAGGATTTTATATTCAAGGCAAATCACTTTCCTGAAATTCTCTTTGACCTGCCCGATACCGCAATCAAACACTATCTCGTTGATTCACTGAGTGATACATTGATGCCCTATCACTATCAGGAATTTGAACGATACAGCGCCCGGAGTCTGAGGAAGAATCCCTTTGGCGCACTGGGATTCTTCTATACTGTAGGCGATGACCGAATCTGGCGCTATTTCTTCAATCGCGATTATCAGATTAATTTCTCCTTTACCAATGCCTTTGGTAAGGTGCACGAATTCAAGACTGGACTGGATGTAATCTTCCAGAATGTAGGTTGGTTTGATAATAATCTTCCCTTTTACTCTATTCCCTTCTGGGATATGTATAACAAAAATCCTATAAAGGGTGCATTTTATATTCAGGATCGGATGGATTTTGAAGGGATTATTACCCGAACGGGCATAAGGCTCGATTATCTTGACTCAAAGGCAAGTGGATTGAAGAATCCATCTGATATTACAGATACCACACTCATTGAGGCTACGCCGAAGTTAAGACTATCGCCCAGACTTGGTTTTTCAATGCCAATCACCGAGCGTTCAAAATTCCGTTTCAACTATGGCCATTTCTATCAGACCCCAACTGCCCATGACTTATACCGCTCTACCGAGCCCGAGGTGGTCTGGTTGCTCTTAAGGCGCTATAATTCGGTTGTGGGCAATCCAAATCTAACTGTGGAGAAGACGATTGCCTATGAGATTGGTTATGAAAATCAAATTTCCGACATCATTGGCTTCGGGATAATCGCCTATTATAAAGATATCTACGACCTGATTCAGACCCAGCGAATTGTTGCCATGCCGTTTCCCTACTATCAGGTGCGAAATCTTGATTATGGTAACGTGAAGGGTATGGAATTTACAATAAAGAAGAAGATGGCTGGTTTCTGGTCGTTTGACCTCTCCTATACCTTACAATTTGCCAAGGGAACTGCCTCCTCGGCCTGGCAGAATTACTACAATATCTACCAGAATCCGCCCAATCCAATCACTGGAGAATATCCTCTACCCAAGATTGATTACTGGCTTGATTTTGACGAAAGACATATCATCAATTCCACATTGGGATTTGAGACCCCCGCTGAATTTATGATTCTACCCCTGCGTAATCTATTCAGCGACTTTATAATCTCTTACCATTCAGGATTCCCTTATACACCAACCGATACCAAGGGTAATAAATTGGGCGATGACAATTCAGCCCGTATGCCCGGTTATATCAATGTTGATGCCAATATTACAAAGAGTTTTTCCCTGGCGGGCGTCAATCTTTCTCTATTCACCAATCTGTATAATCTATTCAACACCGAACAGATAACATCGGTTTATAGCACGACTGGTGAGCCAGAAACCGATGGTCAGGAGAATTCAATTCTGATTTCACAGTTCTCAACAATACCCATAACAAGCAGTTACTACACACCCCAGGCAGACTACAATCACGATGGATTAAATTCGTCAGTTGAATTGTGGAGTGAATATATCAAGGCAAGGCGTTTTTATTATAATAATCCATTCCATTGGAAACCTGGATTCAGAATGCGGGTTGGCCTGGCGATAAGACTTTAAAGGCTTGACAATCCTTTAATTATGCATATAATTCAGTATATGGTCAAAAAGGAATTAAGAGGAAGGAGGTGAAAAAAAATGACTAAAGGGCAACTTGTGGATGCAATTGCAAAAAAGGCAAAGATATCAAAAAAAGCGGCAAATGTCGCGCTTAACACATTCATTGAGTCGGTTATCGCCGCCCTGAAAAAAGGGGATAAAGTTTCTCTCGTTGGATTTGGTACCTTCTCAGTCGCCAAGAGGAAGGCAAGGACCGCCAAGAATCTCCAGACTGGTGAGCTCATAAAGGTCCCAGCCCGCAGGGTTCCGAAATTCAAGGCCGGCGGCGAACTGAAACGCGCAGTAAAATAACTCAATAAAAACTTTGGGGATGGCATCTGCCATCCCCAAAGTAAAAAATAAGCTCGCTTTACTCGCTAACCTGTAGATCAACACGCGGGTGGTCATCTACCCAATAGATCTCAGAAATTTGGTTAGTTCGTTTCAAAGAATTTTCCATTGAATATTTTTTTGTATAGGAATTTGAAAAATTCCTATACAATGGTAATGAAATTTTTCATTATAGTTAAAAAAACCACAAGATATTCAGGGGAGGATGATATGAAAATGGTCTCCGCACAAAGAGACGGTTTGCTATATAGCGGGGGTTTTCAGGGGGTATCCCCCTGAATATCTTGTATTAACTGTTAATCTAAAAAAGAACTGCGTTATAATCGCTTTCTCTTTTTGTCATTATGAACGAAGTCTGGGTTCGTTTTTGTGAAGATTACTAACTTTCCTCTTTGATTCCGTATTCTTTTATCTTTAATCTCAATGTATTGCGGTGAATCCCGAGGCGCTGGGCAGCAAGTGATATATTCCACTTTGTCTTATGGAGAATTCTTACGATATGTTCCTTTTCCACCTCAGCCAGACTTTCTGCCTCGGTAAGGATTGCACTCTCCTCCGATTTTAATAAAATGTCTTTTGCCTCAATCCATTCACTCCTGGTGAGAACCATAGCCCGCTGGATAACATTCTCCAATTCCCGCACATTACCGGGCCAGTGATACCGCATCATTTTATTTAATGCCTCCCGGGAAATTCCTTCTATCTTCTTTCCAATTTTTGTGGTGTATTTTTTAAGAAAAAACTCAGCCAGTGGCTTGATATCTTCTTTTCTCTCCCTCAAAGGGGGCAATTCAATCGTTATTACATTCAACCGATAAAAGAGATCTTCACGGAAGGTACCATTCTGTATTTTTTTCTTTAAGTCCTGATTTGTAGCACAGATCAACCTTACATCTACCTTTATCGGTAAATTACTACCAAGTCTTTCAAATGTAAATTCCTGTAAAACCCGAAGCAGTTTGACCTGGACAATTATTGGTAAATCGCCGATTTCATCAAGAAAGAGCGTACCCTGATTTGCCATCTCAAATTTTCCAATCTTTCTCTTCTCGGCTCCCGAGAACGCTCCGCGTTCATAACCGAAAAGTTCACTCTCAATCAGGGTCTCGGGTAATGCTGCACAGGAAATCGGGACAAAGCGATTATTCTTCCTCAAACTTGATTCGTGAATCAGCCGGGCGATCAACTCTTTACCCGTGCCTGATTCTCCGAGAATCAAAACCGGCGCATCAGCCCGCGCAACTCGCGGAATGAGTTCAACAATCTCCTTCATCCTTGGACTTTCCGCAATAAATGAGTCAAAATTAAATCTTTCTCTTACCTCCTGCTTCAGGTCTTCAATCTCCTGTTTGGTTATTTGTTCTTCTTTAATCTTGTTGATAAATAGTTCCAATTCCTCAAGATTTATTGGTTTGTTGAGGTAGTCATAGGCACCCAACTTCATCGCCCGCACTGCGGATTCCACCGTGCCGAATCCGGTGAGGATAATAAAATAGGTCTGCGGGTCTATCTCCTTCATCTTCTGCATTGTCTCAATCCCATCAATCTCAGGCATCTTCAAATCCAAAATTGCCAGGTCAAAGCCCATCTTGCGGTTCAATTCAATTGCCTCTTTACCACTTGCCGCGGTGGTAACCGTAAAGCCTTTATTTCTTAAAAATCCAGCCAGAAGCAGGCGCTGTGATTCTTCATCGTCACAGACGAGGATATGCATAGGTAATTATATTGCATCGCCCGGGAAAATCAAGATATGAATTTTTTATCTTAACAAGACCTGCGGGATTTGTTTCTTAGGATGCATGACTATTTCTACATCAGTTTGATATACTTCTTTGATTATTTCTCTCTTGATAATTTCCACCGGCTGTCCTTGAGCATAAATACGGCCCTGGTTCATTAAAATAAGATGCTGACAGTATAAACTTGCCAAATTCAAATCGTGATTTACTACAATCACCGTTATTCCCTGAGCGGATAGTTTCTTTAATATTTCCATAATGATAAGTTGATGGTGCAGGTCAAGATGGCTCGTTGGCTCATCAAGCAGTAGGATTTCTGGTTTTTGTGCCAGGGCACGGGCAATCACGACCCGCTGCCTTTCGCCCGCGGAGAGCGCAAGAATTGGTCGTTTTTGTAATTTATTGATGGCAGTGTATTCAATCGCCTCCTGAATCGCCTTTTTATCCTCAGGACCGAATGCCTGGAATGGTTTGGTATGGGGATATCTACCCATTGCGACAATGTCCTCAACCCGATAATTCAGGGAGAAAGAAGTCTCCTGTGAAACAAAGGCAATCTTTCTTGCCCTTTGTAGCGAGGATATTTCTCTTAAACTCTTCCCCAGGATAATGATTTCGCCCTCATAATTCTTCAGTATCCCGGCAATGATTTTTAAAAATGTTGACTTACCTGCGCCATTGGGACCGATGATACCAAAGAATTTTTTCTCTTCAAAGGCACAAAAGAGATTATGGAGAACCCGGCTCAAGTTATAGCCGAAACTCAAATTTTTTACCTCAATAATATTTTGGGGCATATATTTAATTCGGTTCTATTTGTTAATATAAAGATAGATAAAGAATGGCACACCCACCAGGGATGTTACAACCCCCACGGGCAATTCATAGACCGTTATTGTTCTCGCTACCGTATCGGCAAGAAGTAAAAATATTGCCCCTAATAGGAATGAGGTAGGAAGGTTGTAAAGATGTTTTGGACCAAATAGAATTCTTGAGATATGGGGAATAACCAATCCGACAAAGCCAATCGCACCCACCAGGGAAACGACTAAGCCAACCAATAGTGTATTAATGACAAAGATCGTAAGGGAGAACCTCTGCACATCAACCCCGAGTCCGGAAGCAGTATCTGTTCCAGTAGATATAATATCAAATTCCCGGTAGAATGTAAATAGATAGGCAGTAAGAATCAGGGATAAAACAATTATGCCGGTAATCAAAAGACGATTCTGCGGGGTAATTATTATTCCCAGATAGCCCATTAAGAGGTAAAGGACCTCATAAAGCTCTTTCTTACCCATTACCATAATAATCATAACTAAAGAAGAGCAGAGAAAACTCATAACCACACCCGCCAGGATCAGGCGGTCACGCAATAACCCCCCTTCAATTCGGGCGATTGTATAGACGAAAAGACCGGTACCCAGGGCACCGAGGAAGGCGAACAGGGGATTTAGTGTATTAAACAAAACCAAACCAATTGAGGCACCCAGTGCCGCTCCTGAGGCTGAACCCAAAGTGTAAGGCTCCACCAGGGGATTGCCAAAAAGACCTTGAAGCACATTTCCCGTGAAGGCGAGAATCCCGCCTGCAAAAACTCCAATAATAATCCTTGAAAACCTGAGCTGTAAGACCTCCGGAGTTAAACCACCAGGGCCGACTAATATTCCTATACCAATTGCCAGCCCCAGCAAGATAATAATCAATAAGATTCTATTCAAAGATTTTCTTCAATTCATTAAATCCCAACACCAATCTTGGTCCGGGTCTTAATAACCAATCCTGATTCAGTTCTGTGTAGACTCTTTTGTTTTTTATGGCTGAGACCCCATCCCAGCCGATTCTCTCGTTAATCTCACCTGGATGGAGAATAATAATTATCTCCGGATTTCTTTTTATCACCTGTTCCTGGGAAATAACCGGATAGTCCCTCCTTAAATCGGCAAAGATATTCTCACCCCCGGCCGCCGCTATCAATTCATTCAGGAAGGAATTTGCACCGATTGTAATCAATGGATTGGGGGAGAGTTCAATATAGACCCTTTTCTTATTCCGGTTTATGGGTTTGATATTTGCCTTCATAAACTCTACGATTGAATCTGCCTCTCTTTCTCTTTTGATAATTCTGCCCAGATGGATTATTTCAGTATAGATCTCATTCATTGATTGGGGTGAACTGACAAAGGTTTTTATTCCCATCTTTTCAAGTGCCTCCTTAATTCGGCGCTGCTCCGGGAGATTCAAGATAACAAGGTTCGGCTTTTGGCTGATGATTCGTTCTAATGAGGGATTAGAAAAATCGCCTACTTTATTTATCTTTTTTGCCTCGGGTGGATAATCACAATAGGTTGTAACGCCAACAAGATAGCTCTGGGCGTTTAGGGCAAAGAGCACCTCGGTCATTGCCGGAGAAAGAGAGACGATTCGAAAATCAGGCTGGGTTATTGACTCATGGCAAGCAAGAGAAAGAATGAACAAAAGAACGAGTAAGTCTCTTCGGAAAAATTTCCCTATAAAGAACGAAAGTATGTTCGGGACCATTCCCTTCTTGACATCACCAGAAGATGCAGCCCTTTAATTTCTTTTTGCCCTCTTTTATTAACTCTTCTTTCTTCTCTTTTATCTCCTTTTCTGCCTTTTCTCTCAGGGCATCAAGTGCCTTACCCCGGTCAAGGAATTCTTTATATTTATCCGCAAATTTCTGAATTTCTTCTATCGGTAACTTCTCAACCAGCGGTTTTAATTCGCCCTTACTAATCTTTGATTTGAAATTCTTATCAAGCAAAATTTCCTTCGCCCCTTCCACCAGACTCTTTACACTTATCTTTCCCGCAAAGACACTGAATGAACTTGTTCCATCCTTTTCTACACTGGTCTTAAATATTGTGCCTCTGATATATGCCTGCGCTGCATCGGTCCTCAACTCAAATTCATCGCCCTTGTTCATTTTTGTGACCTTTGTAATGATTTCACCGATTGAGGCAAAAATTCTTTGAAACACCCCTTTCTGGGTTGTCTCTTTTCTTTCAATCTTGATACTTGAGTTGGGTTCGAGCCGGACCAGTGAGTAATGTGAAAATTGAATCTCACAGACCGATTCCGAATAGGTGGTGACGATGTCATTAACCAGAAGGGTGGCATTTAATACGCCTGAATACCTTTTGCCTTCTCTTTCAATTATTACGGTTCCCGAAATGTAAGAAATTTTTGCTGGGATATCCGCCGTGATTAAAGATAAGAAAAGAATTGGTATTATGCCCATTTTAACCCCCTTTCCTCCCTATTCACTCTGGATTACCCTTTTATAATGGAACATCTGTAATAAGATTAAAGGCAATCCAATAAAAAATCCATAGAGTAAAAGAAAATATGAATCATAGCCCAATGCCATGGAAAATATTAATAGGGCAATGCTTAAATAAAACCTTGTGACTGCCTGATGCATTTCGCCTTTTATTTTGAAACTGGTTTCACGCAGGTGAATAGAATAACCGAGTATAAGGATGCCGGTCATTGGAACAAACGGCGTATTGCTGATGCGATATTGATGCCACCAGACGATTGTCGTAATAC
Source organism: Caldifarciminota bacterium (assembly GCA_039802265.1). Classification (GTDB taxonomy): domain Bacteria; phylum Hydrothermota; class Tepidihabitantia; order SM23-42; family JAOAFX01; genus JBDRWI01. The sequence goes on from JBDRWI010000016.1 coordinate 36,568, forward strand.
CAAAGACAAATGCCGAATAGAAAAATAGTGCAAACAATCCCCTTAAGAGATAATTATGTGCCTCAGGGGGCAAGGAATTGGGTTGAAAGAATAGTTTCTTCTGGTAATACTCTTTGCATAACCAGGTAATCAAAACCATTGTATAGAAATAAGAAAACAGGAAATTTCTATAGGGACTCAGACAATTGTAAAAGAATAGAGCGGAGTAAAGTAGAATAAATATAATCCAGGCTAGGCGTTTATAATTTATCTTGAATTTCATTTTAATAAAAAAGCAGATCAAAAAGATACTCGCCGTCGGCATCCGGTAGGCAGGCAGTGTTCTTCTTTTTCACCGTACCGTAAATTAAATATTTATTATCCAAGGCAATCTTTTTGACTTCTTCCTTATTTAATTCGTGTATTTTAAATTTCTTTTCACAGGCTACATTCTTTAAAAACTCCTCAATTGATACCGAATCTTTTATTATCTCATTCTTTATCGTCCCTTCTGGATAGAGGACTACATTTGCGCCTTTCTTTCGCAAAATCTCGGAAAATACAAAATCAGTTAAATTTTTACCTTCAAGACTGACCTTCTTTGATAGAGTGCTATTCAATAGCCTATAAAAGTTTTTTATTCTATGAACTGCCACACTGTCTGGTTTTATCTCAAGCCTCTTGGCGGTTGTATCCTGTAAAATTCTCTCTTTGATAATAAAACTTATGAGGGCGGGTGGGAAGGAAAGTGTCTTATTATCAACAACCCAGAGCACATCGCATCTCTCTTTCACCAATGCCAGTTTGGTCTGTTCGGCAATTGTCAGGGAATCCTTATTCTTACTGAAGATTCCGAATCTAATACCTTCGTAATTCTTTATTCCATAACCTAAATTCAATGGAACAGAAAAGAAGTTGTACCCATAAACCGGATAATTGGTAATCAAGTAATCCAGGGCGAATTCGTTTAATAACTGATAGAATCCAAGACGCTGAAAAATCTGAGGCATAAATGGGGTGTCATAATTCAAATATCCTACCTTTAGTCCCTTAGCATCCTTCACCCCGGCAAGAAGTGGGATTTCGTTCTGAATATCTTTATAGAGAGAGGCGAGATAGACGACTTCAATCTTTGTTGTCTTCACCACCGGCCGTTTTGGGCAGTTAAGGGTGAGAAAGAGAATAGTCATAAAGGAGAGGAATTTGAAAATGTCAATTTCAGTCTTCATACTTTATTATAGCGATTCGTTAACAATTGTCAACATCCTGTGCCGAATGGCTCAAGAATTCTTCCACATATTCCTGAGCCAGATGAAGGTCGTTTTCATCAACCAGGACTTCACCCCAGCCACCTTCCATTACTTTTGGTAGACCATCAAGCCAGGTAGTTTCAAATCTCTTGATTAGTGCGTCAATCTTGCGACTTATTAACATCTCTCTGATAGTAATCGCTGTAAATTCGTCAGGTGCAAGAAATACCCTTTTGAGCATTATACCATTATAAAGAAAAAATAATTGAAGTCAACTCATTTAATTCTTGATTTTTTAATTTTTTTTGATATAATCTTAAACTATGCATATATCCATTGCTGCTGAAGAGTTATTCAGGATAGGAAACTTCCCGGTAACAAATTCTCTTATCGTTACTTATCTTACAATTCTATTATTTGTAATCATCATCATTCTGGTGAAAAGGCGTATCATTCCGGTTGGTATTCAGAATGTCGTGGAATATATAATGGAATATTTTTATAACCTTGTCTGTGAGGTCTTTGGTAGCGAAGAAAAAGGCAGGAAGTTCTTCCCTCTGGTGATGACGATATTTTTGTTTGTTTTGATAATAAACTGGTTCGGACTCTTACCCGGTGTTGGTTCTATCGGATTTTACCGGGAGGTTCCGGCTCATGCAGAGCAGATTGAACAAAAGGGCAATACAGGTGAGGAATCCCATTCTCCTGAGATTAAAGAACACAGGGAATTCGTGCCTCTATTTAGGGGTGCTTCTGCAGACCTTAATACGACCCTTGCCCTGGCATTGATATCGGTGATATTTACTCAGATTTATAGCATTCAGGTTCTGGGATTTAAGGGATTCCTGAAAAGGTTCATTAAGTTAAAAAATCCAATTATGTTCTTTGTCGGGATACTGGAATTGATTGCGGAGATTGCAAAGATAATTTCATTCTCTTTTCGTCTCTTTGGAAATATATTTGCAGGTGAGGTCCTTTTGACCGTGATGTTATTTTTATTGCCTTTTGTCGTGCCTTTGCCCTTTCTCGCCCTTGAGATTTTTGTGGGTTTGATTCAGGCAATAATATTTTCTTTTTTGACTTTATTTTTTATAAAAATTGCAACTACTGAAGAGGAACATTGAGACCCCCACCTTTATCCTCCCCCTTCTAAGGGGGAGGGAATAGGAGGGGGTGAAAGGAGGATATATTATGGAACCAGCAACAATGAAAACAATTGCTGCAGCACTGGCAATTGGACTTGGTGCATTAGGACCGGGTCTGGGAATTGGGTTTATTGGTGCAAAGGCTACGGAAGCCGCGGGTCGTAATCCTGAGGCAACCGGTAAGATACAGACACTATTCATTCTTGCTCTTGCATTTGCTGAGG
>JBDRWI010000017.1:0-37262 GCA_039802265.1 Caldifarciminota bacterium
ATAAGGTATTGGGGACTGAAGACTATAAGACATTTGATTATGACAGCACAGAATTGGTCTATCATTTAACCCTCCATTCGCCGCATACAAAATACAGGATTCGCTGGGTCTGGTATCATGAAGAGCAGAATAAAATAAAATTGCAGTTCAATATTGATGATATCTTTCACCATAATAAATGGGTAAAACCAGGAGAAAAAATAATAGAAGAATCCTGGATTCCTGATGCCTGTATTCATGACAATGAGATTACGATAAAAGTAAAACTCTTAAATGGCACGATTGCAGTCCTTTCAGGATTTGAGATTTATGCAGAAGAGGTTGGTGGCGGTGGTCCACAGGGTAGCGAGGCATTGCTTACAGTGCCATTTTACCTTGACAAAATATATCCCAATCCGACAAAAGGAATTTTGAAGATTCGCTACAATTCCCCGGACAATCGCAAAATCACAATCAAAATCTATGATGTCTGCGGCAGGCTGGTGCATAAAGAAAACATAGTAAAATCGAAGACTGGAATTAACGAAGTCTTGGTAAGACCCAAAGGTTTTTCAGCCGGGGTTTATTTTGTTAGACTTGAGTCCAATGGCTATTAAAGGGTAGAAAAAGTTATTCTTCTTCGTTAAGGTAACGAGGCAATTTTGTAACACGCATTATTCATTTCAAAACATTTTATGATAGTCCATAATTCCTTGTCATTCTGAACAAAGTGAAGAATTTTGGTTTTTTCAATTCATTGAGAGTCTTCACCCGCCAAAAAGTATGGCGGGTGAAGAATGACATTAGGAGTCGGTATCAAAGGCGTGGCTTTTGTTTTTAACAAATATGTTGGCATCCCAGATGTGAAGAGCTGTTCGGGACAGGACACTACCGAAGCAATACAAGGTGAGGGAGTCCATTCCCTCGTCATGATATTATGACACAGCTTTTTAAGTTTTTTCCCAAAAGCCTGTTCTCTTTCTGCTTTAGAGGGCAAGGAATTTGAAAAATTCCTGCACTAATATTATGAGATTTTTCATTTATCCATGCCCGGTTTAAAAATAATTGGCGGGTTAAAAGGAAGATATTCTATTTTTGACTGAATAATCAAACCAGGCATTTTTGCGGACATAAATTAATTGTTTTTTGATTTAAATAGATTCATTGACAAAGTAGCGGAAAGGGATATAATATTATGGTGCCCGAAATCAGACATGTTGCAATAATTATGGACGGCAATGGCCGATGGGCAAAGAAGAGGGGATTGCCCAGGGTCGTAGGACATCGTCAGGGTGTGGAGTCTGTGCGGGAGATTGTCAAGGCAAGCCAGGAGATTGGAATCAAGTATTTGACCCTCTATACATTTTCTACGGAAAACTGGAAGAGACCCAAAGAAGAAGTTGATACACTGATGGATATGCTTGAAGAGATGCTCAAGAAGGAGACCCCCGAACTTCATAAAAATAATGTGCGGATCAATGCCATTGGCCGATTAGACGATTTATATCCGAGTGCAAGGAATGCCTTAAATGCATCACTTGAACTTACCCGGAAGAACTCCGGACTTGTCCTGACACTCTGCTTAAGTTATGGGGGGCAAGGTGAGATTGTTGATGCGGTCAAAAAGATTATCGTTGCTGACCGCAAGATGCATATCAATCTTGATGAATTTAATGAAGAGAAATTTGCCCAGTATCTTTACGACCCCAGCCTTCCGCCTCCTGACCTGCTAATCAGAACCGGTGCCGGAAACCGCGAACGGATTTCAAATTTTCTTTTGTGGCAGATTGCCTATTCGGAAATCTATTTTACTGAAACACTCTGGCCTGATTTCCGGAAAAAAGAATTTTTGAAGGCAATTGAGAACTACAAAAAGCGGGAGCGGCTTTTTGGCGCAGTTTGATGATATTTTAAAAAGAATAAAGACCGGATTCTTTCTCGTCATTGTGGTAATTGGCGGGATATGGCTTGATAATTTAGTCCTGCCATTATTATTGATGGTTTTTATTACCTTTGCTACAAATGAATATTTTCGATTCTGGCATCGCAAGGATGTTTATCCCCATACGCTTGGGGTACTATTTCCGTCTTATACAATACCTCTTTTATTCTACTTTGAGATCCCTGTTCTCTTTCCCGGTTTTGTTTTATTTTTTTTTATGGTTCTGCTATCGGTGATGAGATTCCCGGGTGCGCGCCGAAAGCCAAATTTTCTTGCAGAAATAGCCGCTGGCTTACTGGCGGTCGTTTACATTTCTCTTTTGCCTTCAACATTAATTCTATTAAGAAAAGAGGGGTTTCTGGTAGCCCTGATGCCGTTGCTTTTGACCTGGATTTATGATACCTTTGCCTATATTGTGGGAACAGTCTTTGGTAGACATCGGCTTGCTCCAAGATTGAGTCCTCACAAGTCTGTGGAGGGAACCTTGGGTGCATTTTTTCTTACCTTTCCTTTCACCCTCTGGTTGAATTCAAACTGGATAAAAAAATTTGATTTGTACGATGGAATATGGATTACACTGGGAATTGGCGTGCTGGGAACAGTTGGCGATATTTTAGAATCCGGGATGAAAAGGGAAGTGGGATTAAAGGATGCCTCAAGGGTATTCCCGGGGCATGGCGGGTTTTTAGACCGCCTGGATTCTTTGATTTTCAATATTCCTTTTTTCTATTTATACTACCGATATTATGGATAAGACTCCGCTGGCCGACCGTATAAGACCGGAGACCTTTGAAGAAGTCCTGGGACAGGGACATCTCCTTGGTCCGGGTGGTCCCATCAAACGACAGATTGAACAGGGCAGATTATTTTCAATGGTGCTATTTGGTCCACCGGGGAGTGGTAAGACGACAATTGCCCGGCTTTTTGCCAAAAAATTCTCTGCCGACTTTATCTCTTTTTCTGCTGCAACAAGCGGGATTGTAGAGATAAAGAAATTTATGGGAGAGGTAGAGAGGAAGCACGAGCTTTTCAATCGTGATACAATCATCTTCATTGATGAGATACATCGTTTCAACAAGGCACAGCAGGATGCTTTTTTGCCCTATCTTGAAAAAGGAACAGTCATCCTTATCGGTGCAACGACCGAGAATCCATCTTTTGAATTGAATTCAAGTTTACTTTCAAGGGTTAAGGTTTATATGCTCAATCCCCTTTCATTTGCGGATATAAAAAAAATTTTATATCGGGCTTTAAGTTCACCCAAAGGGTTGAATAATGAATACGAAATCAGCGAAGAGGCGCTGGATTTTATTGCCAATATATCAGATGGTGATGCGCGGGTTGCACTCAACGCCCTGGAGTTATGTGCCCTGGCCGCAAAGACAAAGAGAATTGATTTAAAACTCGCCGAGGAGATTGTTCAGAAAAAGGCATTGAGATATGACAAATCGGGTGAAGAACACTACAACCTAATTTCGGCGCTTCACAAATCCCTGCGGGGTTCTGACCCTGATGCATCTTTATACTGGCTGGCAAGGATGCTTGAGGCGGGCGAAGACCCGTTGTATATTGCTCGTCGGCTTGTTCGTTTTGCAGTTGAGGATATCGGCAGTGCTGACCCCCAGGCACTGGTTGTGGCAATTGCGGCGAAAGAGGCCGTGGATTTTATTGGTAGACCCGAGGGTGACCTGGCACTTGCCGAATGCGTGGTATACCTGGCACGGGCAAAAAAGAGTAATGAAATTTATCTTGCCTATGAGGCAGCAAAGGAGGATGCATTAAAGACCCTTGCTGAGCCGGTTCCTTTACACATCCGTAATGCACCCACACCCTTAATGAAAAAATTGGGATATGGTAAGGGCTATAAATATCCCCATAATTATCCGGATGCAAAGGTAGAACAGGACTATTTCCCCGAAAATCTAAAAGGAAAAAAATATCTTAAAAAAGAAGAATAGATAAACTCCCATAGATAACTGAACGGGTTGCTGTTGACATAGGATATATCCTGTGTAAAATGTTTCGATGGATATATTACTCAAGACAATTGCCGAAAATGAGCACATAAATGAAATCAAAAGACTAACTCAACGGTTGAGAATTTTTTTAGTTGGTGGTGCAATAAGGGATATTTTGCTGGGGATGATGCCGAAGGATTTTGATTTTGCGGTTTGTGGTTCGGGTATAAAAACTGCGCACATTATTGCCAGAAAACTCGGGGGTACTTTTGTACTTTTAAGCCGAAATGATGATGAGGCAAGGGTGGTGAAGGATGATGTCATCTTTGATTTCAGTGGCTTTAATGAGGATTTATTGAACGATTTAAAGCGGCGTGATTTTACGATCAATGCAATGGCAGTGAATCTGGAAACCCTAAAATTTCATGACCCTTTTAATGGATTAAAGGACTTGCAAAATAGGATAATTCGATTGACCTCAGAAAATTCTCTCATTGCCGATCCCCTCAGGGTATTGAGGGCTTTTAGATTTTCACTGGAACTTAATTTTAAGATTGATAAAAAATTTTATGAGGTGGCTAAGGCTATAAGTTTAAAAAAGGTAGCGGCAGAGCGGATTGGTTATGAATTTTTCCGAATAATGTCCTGCCCGGAATCATATAAAGCAATAGTAAAGATGAATGAACTGGGATTATTCGCGCAGATTTTTCCGGAGGCGCGCAAGATAATCGAAGATAGTTTCTTATGGGGTCATTCTCTGAATACCTACTATGCACTGGAAAGACTTATGCAGGAAGGGTTTTTCGCGGGTATCGAGCCCGAATTTTCGCAGTATCTTTCCTTACCCCGGCGAAGACCGCTCTTGAAACTTGCTGGATTATTTCATGATGTGGCAAAACCAGATACATTTTTATTGAAAGAAGGTAATGTCCATTTTTACGGCCATGACACAAAAGGAGCGAAGATAATTGAAATCCTTGGCTACAAACGGCTCAAACTCTCAAGGAGTGATGTTGGGATATTGAAAAAACTCGTAAAGGAACATATGAGGCCACACCTTCTGGCGACCGATAATGAGTTGACAGACCGGGCAATAAGGCGCTTCTTCCGGGACCTTGGTGAGGACTATTTTGGTTCAATGATGCTTGCCTGGGCTGATGGTTATGCAACTGCCGGTAAGACCCGTCACCTTGAAGAAAAATTTTTAAGGATGATTCAGTTAAAAAGACAGGATGAGGCAAAACCGAAGATTGAAAGGTTGATCAATGGTTATGATTTGATTGCCCTGGGGTTGAAGCCCGGACCGATCTTCCGGATTATTTTACAGGAGCTCCTTGATATGCAACTTGAAGGCAGGATAAAGACAAAAGAGGAGGGTCTGAAAGCAGCACTTGATATTTACCAGCGGCTCAAGGGGAATAGTGCTAATGACCCGTCCGCCTGAATTTTTTTAAAGAGTTATTGACTTACCTGCTTTCTTTAATAGAATAGCCTATGGGAAAAATCCGGATTCTTTCTTTGGAAGTGCGCTCCAAGATTGCGGCGGGTGAGGTAATTCTCAGACCGAGTTCGGTGGTTAAGGAACTCATTGAAAATTCTGTTGATGCCGGTGCAAAAAGAATTGAGATTGAGATTGAGGATGGGGGTAAGTCAAAGATTATTGTAAATGACGATGGGATAGGAATGTCAAGAGAAGATGCCCTTTTGTCAGTAGAGCGATATGCCACCAGCAAGATTGAAAGAATTGAGGATATTGAACATATTCAGACCTTTGGCTTTCGGGGTGAGGCGCTGGCAAGCATTGCCCAGGTCTCCTATTTTGAAATGGAGACATCTGATGGAAGGGAAAAGACAAAGATTCAAATTAGTGGTGAAGATAAAAAAGTCAGCGATTCTGAACGGATAAGAGGGACACGCATAAAGGTTGCCAATCTATTTTATAATCTTCCTGCCCGGCGAAAGTTCTTAAAATCCAGTATTTATGAAAGACGGTTAATCATTGAAATGGTAAAGACCTATGCCTTGATTCTGCCCGATATTCATTTCATTCTTGGGGAGGTAAATCGCAATATTCTTAATTATCCCCCGGTTACCGAGCTGAAGGAACGTTTGGTTCAGGTTTTCGGTCGGAACCCTGCCGAAAAATTATTACCCCTGACAATCGCCGTAGATTCAGTCTCCTTTGAAGGATTCTTTTCCCGACCTGATTTTTCTGAGGATACCAATTTGAAATTTATCTATGTAAATTCCCGACCGGTGAAGTATCCAAGGGTATATCGCGCAGTCCTTGAGGCATATGGAAATCCAAAGATCCATCCATCATTCCTGCTCAACATAAAGGTTGAACCGAATTTGTTGGATGTGAATATTCATCCCACAAAGAGTGAAGTGCGATTTAAAGATGAACGGTACATCATTGACCTTTTGGTGCAGGGAATAAAAAGGGATATTTTTAAGACCATAAAGTCAGATGAGATTAGGGTTGGTGAAGAAAGAAAAGCGGAGGAATTGCCGGTTCGTTATGTTCAAGAAGAGTTTGTTCCATATCCTAATGAAGTTATACCGGTATCTTCAACTTCAAGAGAGGTGGCGGAGTTCTGGCAATTACACAATACCTATATCCTTTCCCAGACCAGTTCTGGCCTGGTGATTATTGACCAGCATGTAGCTCATGAAAGGATAATCTATGAGGCAATTCTTAGCGGGAAGTCTTCTACCCAGCGTTTACTATTTCCCATTACCATTGAACTGAATGCCGATGAATATGAGGTCTATCAAAAGACCAGGAAAGAACTCAGGTCAATGGGAATGGAGTTTAAAGAGTTTTCTGGTAGAACCCTGATTATTGATGGAGTTCCCACAGATGTGAAGATAAATAGAGAAGACCTGCTGGGTTTTTTTGGTGAAGTCAAAAACCTCGGTGATTTAATGTATGAAAAGAAGGAACTGGCGAAGGTTGTATCTTGTAGGATGGCGATAAAGGCGGGGCAGAAGCTTTCCCAGTTAGAAATGCAGAGTCTGATTGACCGGCTATTTGCCTGTGAGAATCCTTACATCTGCCCCCACGGCCGGCCGATAGTGATAAAATTGAGCCTTGACGAACTGGCAAAGAGGTTTGGCCGCTAAGATGCCTTTAAATTTGGCGTTTTTGTTTTTATTCAACCAGTCGTTAGGCACTGGAGATTTTGTGCACCGGGGTCTATGGATAAGGGCGATATCAATTGTTTCTCCAGATTCTATTCCCCGCATTATTAGAGTAATTGAAGATTTAGATATCACGGATGTATATGTTCAAATGGTTGTTGGTGGTTCAAGTTATTATGAATCTCAAATCCTGCCGCGCAGCGAATATCTTGCCCGACATTCGGGAAAAGATTTCTCCCCGATTGATACATTAATTGAATATTGCCAGCGTAATAATATCCGTTTTCATGCCTGGATAAATGCCCTCACGGTCTGGTCATTTTATAAAAAGCCAGATTCAATCAATCATATCTATTACAAAAAGCCCCAGTGGTTTTTGAGGGATACCTGGGGAAGGAGTATGATAGAATATTCGGGTTATGAGTGGACCGACCTCGGACTGGAGGGATTATTTATCAATCCTGAAGAAAGTGGTGTAGCAGAATTCCTGAGAGATATTGTTTATGAGATTATGGAGAAATACCGAATAGATGGAATTCATTTTGACTTCTTTCGTTATCCAGGGATATACTGGGGTATTGGTGATTCACTCAAGACATCTGTCTTTACTGGAGTGGAGGCCGAAGACATACGGTGGCTAACGCTTACACGCTATCCCCGTCTTTCTTTGTATAAAAGATGGCTGGTTTATAATTTCTATAAACTTAATAAACTTCGGGAGAAGAATCTTTATTACCTGGCGCGGACTCTCTATCAGGCAATTAAAAAAAAGAGGGATATTACAGTTTCCTTTGCGGTCGTTGCCAGTCCCACAAGGGCAAGGTATCAGTATGGACAGAACTGGTGGGAATGGGATGGAGTCTATGACTATTGTATAACTATGGCCTACACCCCTGATGTGTTATTATTCAAAGATTTTCTCCAGTTTACATATATGTACCGGCCAACAGCAATAATGGGGATAGGGCTTTTATGGAAGGGAATGGAGAGTAGCGTGCGGTATCAGCAATATCTTATTTCTCAAAAGGGTGGTAAGGGTTTTTGTCTTTTTGATTTTGCTGCGATTGATACAATGTTTGATGCCGCAGCGTTAAAGATTGGTAATTCAGTAATCGCGGATACTCTTTATAAAGACACCGTAACTGATTTGCTAACCGATGAATTATTTAAAGAAAAGCCACCCAGGATATTGGTTGACTCCGGGGCAACTATGACAAAATGGAATGATGATTTGGATTTCTTCCGTTTCCTTTTATCCCTTTCTTTAAATCCCCAGAGAGACCTTAAAAGAATGAATATCAGTCGTGAAGGTCTATTAGAATATATCCATGACGATGTCTGTGTATTTGAATATATCAATAAGAAGGTTTTTACCGGTCTGGAAAGGCTTTTAGAACCACCCAGCAGAGAAGTTGTTTATGAATTTTTTCCTTATGAGGATGGTGATACAATTTCGGCAATTAAGCGCGCAAAGGAAATAAAGAAGTTATCAAAGAGACGCACCATATATCCAGCATCTATGGACCCGCTCAGTGAAGAGGCCTTTAAGGCAAAGAAGGGCGAGAAAAAGATTACTTTAAAACGTAGTGGAGTTTATTCATATATTGTCAAAAAGATAAAAGAAGGAGGCAGGAGTGTGATAGTGAAAAAGATAGAGTTGTCGCTTTTGCCTGTATATTATTCCTGGACAATAAAGAATCGGTTTATTAAAATAATAGAGGAGGCATATGGAGAATATTAATATTAACAGGTTCATTGACCAGACAATTTTAAGACCCGATGTAAAAAAAGATGAGATACTAAAATTTGTAGAGGGTATTAAAAAATATAATTTTTATGCAGCCTGTGTCAATCCCTGTTGGGTTGAGATTGTGCGTAAGGAATTGCCTGGAGATATCAAGGTATGTAGTGTTGTTGGTTTTCCTTTGGGTGCTACCACTACTCGAACAAAGGTATTTGAAGCCGAAGAACTGGTTAAAATGGGCTGTGCTGAGATTGATATGGTGATGAATATCGGTCGGCTGAAGGACAGGGATTTTAAATATGTGGGAAAGGAGATAAAGGCAGTTGTTGAAGCGGGTGCAGGCAGGGTTATAAAGGTTATAATAGAGACCTGCCTCTTGACCAGGGAGGAGATGATTGCTGCCGCCAATATAATAAAAGAAAGCGGCGCCCAATTCGTCAAGACATCCACGGGTTTTTCGAAGGAAGGAGCCCGGATTGAGGATGTCAGGATGCTCAGGAAGGTTGTGGGTCCGAATTTCGGAATTAAGGCATCGGGTGGAATTAGAGATTATAAGACTGCCCTTGAGTTTATCAATGCCGGTGCCAATCGCATCGGTACCTCAAGCGGAGAAAAGATAATGGAGGAGGCGGGATATTGACTTTTATAATCTGAGCGTTATAATATCTCGGTTTGCGGGAGTAGCTCAATGGTAGAGTCACGGCCTTCCAAGCCGTTGGTTGCGGGTTCGAATCCCGTCTCCCGCTTTTTATCAGTCAATAATTAAAAAGGAGGCAGTGATGCCCTGTCTAAAGAATTTTTTAGGGCTGTGCTTTCTTATTATTTTATTTTGTGGGGGTAAGGAACACGGGGTTGCCACCCAAAAAATCGATGAGAAGATAGCACCGTCCGCAAAGTCTGTCCTGATTGTAATTGCACCAAAGGACTTCCGTGATGAGGAGTTTAAAGAACCTTACGAGCTCCTTACGAAATCCGAAATGAAGATAACAATTGCTTCAACCGATACTATACCTGCAAAGGGGATGCTCGGAATGGAGGTAAAGCCCCAGGTCTTAATAAGTCAGGTCAATCCCGATAGTTTTGATGCCCTGATCATTGTAGGCGGAACCGGTTGTCAGATTCTCTGGGATAATGAGACACTCCATAATATTGTCCAGCGTTTTAATGAAAAGAATAAGACAATCGGTGCTATCTGTATCGCACCGGTGGTCCTTGCCCGGGCGGGGATTTTAAAAGACAAAAAGGCAACCGTCTATCCGGGGGTCAGGAATGAGTTAAAACCACATTGTGCGGCTTATACCGCGGCGGATGTAGAAGTCAGTGGGAATGTTATAACTGCTTCCGGGCCCCAGGCAGCCAAGGATTTTGCTCAGGCAATTCTTGAGGCACTTAAGAAGTGAAGGCAGTCTTACAAAGGGTAAGGCGGGCAGAGGTTACGGTAAAGGGGCAGAAGATTTCCGAGATTGGCGAGGGATTGTTGATTCTACTCGGTATCAAGAAAGGGGATACGGAAGAAAAGGCAAGAAAGATGGCTGATTCTTGCGTTAATCTCAGGATTTTTGAAGATAGCAACGGCAAATTCAATCTTTCATTGAAGGAAATAAATGGCGAGGCACTCGTCGTATCCCAGTTCACCCTCCTGGCTGATACAAGTCGGGGGAGAAGGCCTTCCTTTAGTGATGCCGAAGAACCGGAAAGGGCAGAGAAACTATATAATGATTTTATTAAGTTGCTCGCGGATCAGGGGATACCCACAAAATCTGGTATATTTGGTGAAAGGATGCTTGTTCAATTGGAGAATAATGGGCCAGTCACAATCATTCTTGAGACATAAGTTTATTAATGCGTTTTTCCCTTCTTTGTACTTGCTCCTAAAAAGGTAAAAGGTATGTATAGTATGACCGGCATCGGCCGGGCAAGCGGGGAGATAAAGAATCCACCGATAAAGTTTGATGTAGAGATAAGGTCATACAATCATCGTTTTCTTGATATTTCGCTAAAGATACCTAATTCCTTAGCACCATTTGAGGAGGAACTGAAAAAAACTATTCGGGAGCATGTCTGCCGCGGTCATATTGTTGCAGTTGTCCAGCAGGACCACGAGATTTTTAGCAACCGGTTTGAGGTGGACAAGGAACTGCTTGATGCATATTTTACAGTCGCAAAGGAAATTAAGAAAAAATATCGGGTTTCGGGTGCGATCAATATAAATACCATCCTGGCAATTCCCGGCTTGATCCGGATCAGTCAGTATCCAACAGATACCGGTTTGCTCTTTAAGAAATTTAAACCCATCTTTAACCGGGCATTGGAGGAATTACTTAAGGCAAAAGAAAAAGAAGGAGCACACACTAAAAAGGAGATTGAGTCATTGCTTGATGTGATTGAACAGGAGATTGGTAAAATAAAAGCCCTCATTCCGGAGCGGAATGAATACTACAAGAGACACTTAAATGAATTGGTAAAGGTCTGTAATGAAACTATTGACCGGGCAAGGCTATACCAGGAGATGCTTTATATTGCAGACCGAACCGATGTCTCTGAAGAGTATGTTAGGTTTACCGGACATATAAAATTATTCAGAGAAACATTGGAAAAAGAGAGGCATCCGGGTCGGCGTCTTAATTTTTTGCTCCAGGAGATGCAGCGCGAAGCGAATACCCTGAGTGTAAAGGCGAATTACCTAAAAATTAGTGAGTCGGTGGTGAATATAAAAGAGGCAATTGAAAAGATTAGGGAACAGGTGCAGAACATTGAATAAGAAGGGGAAGGTAATTGTTCTTTCCGGACCATCGGGAGTAGGTAAGACCACGATATGTAATGAGATAATAGCCCGCAGGAAGGATATTGTCTATTCTATTTCGGCCACTTCGCGCCCAAGGCGAAGGGGCGAGAAAAATGGCCGGGAATATTTCTTTCTCTCCAGAGATGAATTCAAACGCTGGATCGGTCAGAAGAAGTTTGCTGAATATGCTATTGTCCATGGAAATTATTATGGAACGCCGAAGAAATTTTTAGAAGACAATTTAAAAATGGGACTGAATGTGCTTATGGACATTGATGTTCAGGGCGCAAAAAAGATTATGCCCCTGTACCCTGATGGGGTTTATATCTTTATTTTACCCCCGGATTTTGATGAGCTCAAAAAAAGACTATTAAAAAGGAATACGGATGATAAAAAAGAGATTGAAAACCGCTTGAAGACAGCCGAAGAAGAGATGAGATACATAAAAGATTATAAGTATGTAGTCAAGAATGATAATCTTGAAGAAACCATAGAAGAAATCTTAAATATTATTGACAAGGAGAAAGAGAATTATTAAACCCTGAGTCTCTGATATGTTAATGTTGCGTCCAGATTTATCCGGACGAAGAAATAAAGGTTGGAGAAGGACCAATCATTTATGTTAAAGAGAAACCGAGAAATATCTAAGGATGAGATTATCTTTCTCGGCACCGGTGGTGCCCGCTTCGTTATTGCCAAGCAGCTAAGGGCAACCGGTGGTATATTCTTTAGAATCGGCGGGAATAATATTCTTGTTGACCCCGGTCCAGAGTCATACTACAGATTTTTGACCTACCTGCCAAAGTTCAATCCCGAGAAGATTGACCTGATAATCTTGACCCACAAGCACATTGACCATTCGGCGGATATAAATGTCTATCTTGATGTGATGACCCAGGGTGGATTTAAAAAGAATGGTTTTCTTATTGCCCCTTCGGATGCCTTTGGTGAAAATGGTGTTATATATAAATACCTGCTTGAATTTCTAAATCAAGTAAAAACAATCAAAGCGGGTCTGGAGATAGAACTTGATAACCTGAAGATTTTATTTCCGGTAAGGCATGAGCACCGGGTTGAAACCTATGGCTTTAAACTATTATACAATAGATATTCAATTTCATATATCACTGATACAAAATTTTTTCCTGAATTGATTTCCCACTATAAATCAGATATCATAATTATGAATTTAATAAAATTGGAGCCTTCTGAGATTGACCACCTTTCGGTTCAGGATTGTGAGGAGATTATCAAGGGTATAAGACCAAGGGTGGCGATTATTACCCATTTTGGGATGACCGTCATCCGCGCCGGTCCCTGGAATATTGCGCGGCAGTTAAAAGAGAAGACCGGTATTACAGTTCTTGCGGCGGAAGACGGCAAACATTACGAGGTAGAAAGATTACTTACATATGGCTTATAATGTCACTTGGCATTCAGACATTAAAGCATCCATCTTTAGTTAGACGGAATAGTTATCTCATCAATATCGCCTTCCCAATTCTTTTATAACCTTCACTCTCAAGAGGTACAAAATAGACACCCGTGGATAAATTCTTCGGTGTAATCATTAATTCATTCATCATCATAAAAATTCATATATGAAATGTGAAGCCGACCCAGATTATCAAAGGACAAGCGTTGCTGGGTCATAGGGAAGAGTCAACATTTTTGACTCTGTGTCAAAAATGTTGACAAATACTGACGGTTATCAAAATTATAACGAAACTATCTCTATTCAATTATCTTTTTAATCTCCCTTAACATCCTCTGGTAGTGGCTTCCTTTCCAGTAGACGCGCTGGCACTTTGGGCACTCCGCAAACTCGTCAAAATTTTTGTAGGTGTAGTAGGGAACACGACCCTTGATTTTCTCTTTCTCTACGCAGACTAACGGCTCATTACAACAAAGACAGCGCGAAAAAAAATTTAGTTTCTCCGTTAGGGCAAAATGGTTGATAATAATCCTCAGTTGAGCAGGCAGGCTTTCACTTTCAATAAAAAAGGTATTTTCTTTATCTTTTAGCCGGGTATTTCGTGTTAGAATAATCCTTTCTTCTTTTCTTGCCAAAAGCAATGCCTTCATTCCTTCATTACAGTATATTACATCCATCCCACAAATCCTTAAATACCTACAGAGTTTACCCAGCATTCCATTACATATGAATTTCATCTCAATCAAGGCAGCTTCATAAATGTATTAAACAACAAAAGCAGGTGATTGGGATTCTGCTCAAGAAGATTTAAAGAATAATTGAGCGAAAGTATTGTACTTAGAATTTTCTGCACGGGGATTCTTCTTGCCTTTTCAGCAACCACCTGATAGTATTCACCCTTTTCAAACTTTATCCCTTGTTGTTCGTAAAAGACAAGGCGATAGAATAACAGAAGAGGATAGAAGATATCCGACAGTCTCTGATGTTCGAGTTCTTTTGATAATTTTGCTGCTTGTGCTGAATTTAGTGGACTCGTCTTGAATATGTAGTATGCCTTTTCAAAAAGGTTGTTTTCCCTTAAAATCAGGATTTCACCGGGACTGCCCAATTTAAATTCATTCCTCCCTTCAAATATTATCTCTTTGATCTGTTCATCGGTCAGGTAATAAAATGGTACAATCTGACACCGCGAGCGAATTGTAGGTAGTAGAGATTCGGGTCTTGAACTCGTTAGGACGAATACCGTATCCATTGGTGGCTCTTCAAGAGTCTTTAAGAAACTATTTGCAGCCTCTTCGGTCATTCGGTCGGCCTCCAAAATTAGTACAAGGCGTTTTTTCCCTTTTGCCGGCATTGTCGCCAAATGTTCAATTGCCAGTCTTATCTGTTCAATCAGAATTGATGTTCGGTCTTCAATCTCAATAACTGGATTTTCGGGAAGATAGCGCCTTGCATACTCGAATATCTTATCCTGTTTTTCTTTTATCCTCGAGGGAATTGGACCGATGAGTAAAAAATCCGGTGAATTTATAGAGATACCCAGAGTTTTTGCTAAAGAAAAAGCGGTCAATCTCTTGCCTACTCCTTTTGGTCCACAAAAGAGGAGGTTGTATAGATTGTCCTTCCTGATTGCCGTCCGCAAAAATCGCTTGGCTATATCCTGACCGATAATTTCATCAAGATAATCAATCATTTAGCTACCTCCTCGATGATACCCCCACCAAGGAGGATATCGTCTTTATAAAAGACAACGGACTGTCCGGGAGTTAACGCCCACTGGGGTTTTTCAAATGTCACCCTGACCTTTAAGGGAGTTCCCGGAATAATCCTTACGGTGGCCGGGGAAAGTGGTGCAAAGTATCTTGCCTTTGCCAGGACTTTTATTGGTTTACTCAAATCAAAATCATAAATAAAATTGAAGTTACTTGCAATGAGTTCTCTTTTGTAAACATCCTTTTTCTCACCCACATATATTGCATTATTTTCTGCATCAATCTTTACTACATAAAGGGGCTTACTGTGGCTGATGCCAAGTCTTTTACGCTGTCCATAGGTATAATAGACAATTCCCCTATGTTCGCCGATTTTTTTCCCCTCTTGGTTCAATATCGGTCCTTTCTTTTCTGGAATAATATTCTTTAAATAAACAACATAATCGGTGTCCGGCAGAAAACAGACATCCTGACTCTTCTTCCGTTGATGCGTTGGCAAATTCATCTTTCGGGCGATGTTTCTTACTTCTTCTTTAGTGAATTCACCAAGTGGCAGCAGGATCTTTGAGAGTTGTTTTTGGTTCAAACGATACAAAAAATATGACTGCTCATTCTTGTCCCTTCCCCTTTTTAATAGGTAAACGCCGTCTTTTTCTTCCAGCCGGGCATAGTGTCCGGTGGCAATCTTTTCAAATCCCATTTCTAATGCCTTATTAAGAAAAAGTCCGAATTTAATAAGTTGGTTACAGCGGACACAGGGATTGGGTGTCCGTCCCGACTGATATTCTTCAAGAAAATTCTCCACAATCGCTCTTTGATAGGCATCAGCGAAGTCAAAGGTATAATAGGGTATATCCAATATCTCACAAACCCGGCGGGCGTATTCAACATCTTCGTTGGATACACCCTTGAAGAATATCGTTGCACCACTTACTGAATGTCCATTTTTTTTCAGAAGGAAGGCGGCGGTTGATGAATCAACACCGCCACTCAAGGCAACGAGTATTTTCATTTTTGTATAAATCTATTATTTTTTGTTTGAGAGCGGTGATATATCTCTTAGTTCTTTTACCACTCGGGGTAGAATTTCTGATACGTAATCAATATCTTCTTCGGTGGTGAGTCTACCCAGCGTCATTCTCAGTGAACCTCGCGCGTCCTCAACGGGGATTCCAATTGCGGTGAGGACATGGGATGGTTCAAGCGATCCCGAAGAACAGGCAGAACCGGTAGCACATTCAATACCGTATTCATCCAGACGAACAATGAGTGCCTCACCCTCAATATATTTTACTGTTAGATGGACATTGTTGGGTAATCTCTTTTGGGGATGTCCATTCAATTTTATGTCTTCAATCTTTTCTAAAAGGGAACAGATGAGCCGGTCCCGTAGTCTTTTTGAATGTTCCACCCTTTCGGACATTTCTTTTATCGCAATTTCAGCCGCCTTGGCAAGTCCGACAATTCCCGGGACATTATGGGTTGATGCCCGCCTTCCCTTTTCCTGCGCCCCCCCATGGATGAGCGGTTCAATCCTGGTTCCTTCTCTTATATATAATGCACCGACACCCTTTGGTCCATAGAATTTGTGGGCAGATATTGATAAAAGGTCTACCTGTAAGTCGTTGACATTGGTATTGATTGCCCCGAATGACTGAACTGCATCGGTATGGATATAGACTTCCCTTTCCCGGCAAATTTTACCAATCTCTTCTATCGGCTCAATTGTACCGATTTCATTATTGGCATGCATAATTGAAACAAGAACGGTCTTTGAGGTTATTGCCCTTTTTACATCATCCGGGTCAACCATCCCATATTTATCAACTGATAAGAATGTGACATCAAAACCCTGTTTTTGTAAAAAGTGAAAGGGTTCCAAAACTGCATGGTGTTCAATCCTGGAAGTAATCAGATGATTTCCCTTTTCCTTCATTGCATAGGCAATTCCCTTGATTGCCATATTATTTGATTCACTCCCTCCGGATGTAAAGACAATCTCTTCCGGTTTGGCCCCCAGAATATCAGCCACCTTCTTCCTTGAGGCCCTGATTGCCTCCTTTGCCTCAAGACCCATTGAATGGATGCTCGAGGGATTGGCAAATTTTTCAGTAAAATAAGGCTTCATTGCCTCAAGGACTTCGGGATGGAGCGGTGTTGTGGCTGCATAATCAAGATAGACTCTCTTCATTTCAATCTTTCACCAATAATATACTCAAAATATGCGGGATGTCAATAGTAATTACCTATCTTTTTAATATTGACATTTGGCAAAATTTTAATAAAATAAACTATATGGAGTTTAACCTACCGGAGTCAATTATCAACCGGCTCAGGCCCTATCTTGATAGCTATGGGGAGAATTGCCAGAAATTTTTAAATGCGGGTCATCATATCGAAAGTCGACTCCAGTCAAATTCAGAGATATTAAGTGAAATCCGTCACCAGTTTGATAATCTTTCAGCAACCGTGGAATTAGTATTTGAGGGCATCTCGGTCTTTGAAAACGAAATAAAGAAGGTAAAGGAATTACTTCAGGGCAGTATAACAGATTTTAATTCATCCCTGTCAATTCTTGCTCGGCTCAGTGACGACTTAAAGAAAATTACCGAAATATTTGACGAAATCAAGGAGTCGGGTTTGCAGCTTGCTGAGATAATAAAGAATATTAATATTGTTTCGGAGGGTATTGAGGTCGCTTCCCGCAATGCGGGAATAACCGCCTTTCATGCCGGACGGCAGGGGAGGGGTTTTGAGGTCATTGCCAGGGAGATGGGTCAGCTGGTGCGCATCTCCCGGATTCCCACGCAAAAAATTCCCTTGACTTCCTCCGAGATTTTGAGGGGAATTGAAGAGCTTACTGCCGATCTAAAGAAAATTCAAGATATAATTTCAGATTTAAACGAGATTGCAAAGAGGTTTTCCGAAATTAACGCCGAGTTGCTTACAATTATCCCCTTTGTGGAAACGAGCCTTCAGGATATAGCGGCGAGCATTATCACCCAGAAAGATTTACAGAAGGCGCTCATGAAGGAGAACGAGAAGCTACCGCAGTACCTATCTGAAATTTATAATATTACACGGTCATCTGCCGTTACTGAGATATTTCTGTCCGCCTTCTTTCAGCATATTAACAATATCAAAGATGGCCTCTTTACTGTTAAGGACACCGATTCATTTTATAGTTTACTTAATATTTTTAAGTCTATTCTTTTCAATATACCTGACTTTGCAGAACAGGTGGAAAGATTTTTAGACCTTTCTAATCTTAAAAAAATGGAAGTCCAGACATCGGACCGGCTTATTCTTCAGTTCGTTTCAGAGGCCAATCATCTCAATGAGATTATCTCGGCAATTGCCAACAAGGTTTTGGATTGGCTGAAGGTCTATGAGACGGCTACCGGTGTCTTGAAAAGGGCAATGGATTTCTATAAAGTGATACTGGAGATTTTGGGATTATTGCAAAAGAAACTAATCTATCTGAAAGAATCAACCAAAAAGATTGAAGAACCACTGCGGGAATTAAAAAGGATTACCGAACGTTCAAAATTGCTCGGACTTTATGCCCGGATTGAGAGCGCGCGCAGCGGTGAGTATGCTACCTCATTGGGTGTTGTTACCGGTGAGATCAAAAATCTGTCCGAACGAATAAGAGATTTCGTTGGTAACATTGAATTGATTGAAAAGGAGATTGAACAGAATTTTAAGACACTCATATCCTATTTTATATGTAGCACAAGCGATGTGGAGGAAGGTATCGGTGCAATTAAGTCAGCAGTCTCTTCCGTTGATGAGGGTAATAATGTTTTAAAAAATCTTGATTCGCTCTCCAAAGAGATGCTTTCTTCAACAAGAAATATGGTGGCGCAATGTCGGACAATTGGCGAAAAGGTCAGAATCTTTAATGATGACTATCAGAGAATCGGAGAAGATTTTGCTGCCTATCTTGAGGCAGTGAAGTCGGGCAACGAAGATTGCAAAAAAATAACAGGTATAATTAAGGGATTTGAGAAGGACATCGCCATCGTAGTGAAACAGAAACACAGGACTCTTGTCTTCCGTGATACTACCGAACCCATAATTCTAGATCCAGCAAAAAAGACTGACGCCACAAGCCATCAGGTAATAGAACAGATTTTTATTGGACTTCTGAGTTTTGATTCGGCAAATAATCTCATTCCCGGAATTGCCAAGTCTTTTTCTGTATCCCCTGACGGTCGTTTATGGAGTTTTTCCCTGCGAGAGAATGTTAAATTTCACGATAATTCTAAAGTAACCGCAGCGGCTGTAATAAATTCGTTCCAGCGGGTAAAGCTCGGTCCGAATGCAAACTTTATTGATTACATTGAAGATATGAAATTGATCAACGAAGGCGATGTTCAGTTTGTTTTGAAGTTTCCTTATATTCCCTTTCTGGCAAATCTTGCCTGTGGTGTCTGCGATATTGTGCCCCAGGATTTTTCCGAGAGCAATCCAGTTGGCTGTGGGCCTTATCGCTTTGTCCACTGGGAGAAAGGTCGAGAGATTATCCTTGAGGCCTTTGATGACTTTTTTGATGGGCGACCAGTCATAGACCGCTGTTTAATCAAGGTTATCCCCGATGATAAAGAGGCGGTTGAGCGATTTAAAAAAGGTGAGATATCAATTATGAGTCTTTCGGTTGATATGATGGGTGAATTTCCTCCTGATGAGATAATCTCAGGCCCGGTTCTTTCTACTCAGTATATTTCAATTAATGTTGGACTTGATTCACCCTTTAAGGACCGCCGGGTTCGTCAGGCAATGAATTATGCGATTGACAAGGAATACTACACCAAGGTTCTTTTAAAAGGACAGGCAATTCCAGCCAAGGGTATTTTTCCCCCCAATCTACCAGCATACAATAAAAATCTTGTCGGTTATCCCTACGATTTAAAAAAGGCAAGGGAATTGATGAGGGAGGCTGGTTTTGGCGCGGGCATAAAGGAAAGTTTTATCTTTGATATCCGGGAGGATGCAGAGGTAATCTACCGTGCCGAGTTTATCAGAGATTCACTGGCAAAGATTGGTATAAACTTAAAATTGAATCCCTTACCCTGGAAGGAATTTTTAGAAAAAACTTACAGTGGTAAAAGCATATTGAGCCTGCGCGGATGGATTTCGGACAACGGTGACCCTGATAACTTCCTTTTTCTATTTCATACAAGGAGTTTCGGTTCATCTGGGAATACCTCTTTTTACTCAAATGCTGAGATTGATCATTTGATTGAGTCAGCCCGCGCCGAGCAGGTTGTAAAAAGGCGGATGGAATTGTATAAAAAGATTGAAGAGATGTTGATTTTTGATGCCCCCTGGGTTTTCCTCTCGCACGGGGTTGAAAGTTTTGTGGTTCAAAAGAATATTGGTGGCTTCCGGGTTGATCCCTTTGGTCTGGTTCGCTTCAGAAATCTTTGGTGTGAATAGATGGAGACTTTGATTGTCTTTAAGATTGCCGAAGAAAAACTTGGACTTGATATTACCAAGGTTCGTGAGGTGACTGAAATAAAAGACCTGGTTCCGGTCCCCCAGGCACCGAACTTTCTGACCGGTCTGGTAAATGTGCGGGGTGAGATTGTTCCAGTTCTTTCCCTTAAGAAACGGTTTGGTTTAGAAAAGATTGAAGAGAGTAATGTATTGTTAGTTGTTGAGGACAAAGGGCGGATAGCCGGAATACGGGTTGACTCTCTTTTGGGAACAAAGAAAATTGATGAAAATAAAATCAACAGAAGTTCTGAGATTATTTCAACGAAAAAAGAAAAGGATTTCTTCCTCGGTGTTCTGGAGACTGAGGAGAGTCCGATACTCATTTTGGATTTGGCAAAGATTTTGTCAAAAAAGGGGGATTGATGAATTTTTATAAGGAGGATAGATGAGAGTTTTAATTGTGGACGACGCAATGTTTATGCGTCGTATGCTCAGTGACATTTTAGAAAAGGGTGGACATACAGTCTGTGGCGAGGCAGCAACTGGAAAAGAGGCAGTAGAAAAATATAAAGAATTGAAGCCCGATTTGGTCACGATGGATATCATTATGCCGGATATGAGCGGTATTGAGGCAGTAAAGGAGATAAAGAAGTTTGACCCCAAGGCAAAGATTCTTATGGTTTCAGCAATGGGTCAGCAGGCGCTGGTGCTGGAGGCGGTACAGGCAGGGGCAGTTGACTATGTTGTTAAACCCTTTCAGCCATCGCGGGTTTTGGAGTCCATTGAGCGGATAACGAAAAAATGAACTTCCGGGGAATTCTGTATAGTCTTTAAATTATGGAAGAATATTTAGAGCTCTTCATCAGCGAAACCGAGTCATACATAAAACAGATGAATGACCAGCTCTTAATTTTAGAAGGTAACAATCGGAATAAAGATTCTATCCTTGAAGTTTTTCGCATTTTGCACACCATAAAAGGGATGGCACAGACAATGGGTTTTGAAGAAATTGCGACTGTTTCCCACAAGGCTGAAGACCTCCTCGGTGATGCTAAAAGTAAGGGTGAAATCAATCCCCGGGTCCTGTCATTTCTCTTTACAGTTGCTGATTACATAGCCAATGCAGTGCAGATGATAAAAGAGAAAAATCCGTTACCGGATCCCCAGCAGATTGTTCAAGTCCTTGAAGAGCTTGCCCGTGGTAAAGAAATAGAATTTAGTGGTCAGGGAATTACGACAAGGGAAATCTCTGAGATAAGAATAAAGACAGAAAAACTGGATAAACTCTTTAATCTTACCAACGAATTACTTATTACTCGCTCCAGACTTCTTATGGTTAGCCAAAAAATTGGTGATAGTGAAATGGTTGATGTTTGCGAAACAGCCGGAAGGTTAATATCGGCATTGCAGGATGAGGTTATGCGATTGCGAATGCTTCCTGTTTCTACAGTCTTTGATTTCTTCCCACGCTGGGTAAGGGATGAGGCAAAGAGGCAGAATAAAGAAGTTGATTTTGTTATTAGCGGTGGTGAACTGGAAGTGGACCGTTCCATAATTGATGTTTTAAAAGAGCCGATTATGCATCTTTTGCGGAATGCCCTTGACCATGGCATTGAAAAGAAGGGAAGGATTACACTTGCTGCCCAAAAAGAAAAGGAGTTTGTCAGAATCAGTGTCAGTGATGATGGTCGGGGTATTGATCCGGAAGAGATAAGGGAAAAGGCAATAGAGAAAAAGATTGTTGAGCCGATGGTTGCCCAGCGTTTAACAAAGGATGAGCTATATAGGTTGCTCTTAAGACCAGATTTTTCAACCAAGAAGGAGACCACCGAGATTTCTGGTCGTGGGATAGGGCTGGATATCGTATATTCCACGGTTACCGAACTGGGCGGCCGAGTGGAGATTGCCTCGGAAAAGGGTAAGGGTTCAATTTTTACCATTGAATTACCACTCAGTCTTGCCGTTCAGCGTGCGATGGTCTTTGCGTTGGATGGTCAGCGTTTTGCCATTCCTTTAAATTATATAACCGAATCATTTTATATTGAAGAAAGTGAAATAAAGACAGTTTATGGTCGGGAATTGATTGCATTGAGGGATGATATCCTGCCCCTTGTGCGTCCGGGTAACAGGTTGAATTGTGTTTCCCGTCCCGGCCGAAAATCAGTGATTGTTGTTCGTTATCGTAACACCCAGAGGGGTTTTGTTGTTGATGAGATTATTGCTGAGGATGAACTGGTGGTAAAGAAGATTGACCCGCTTCTGCCCGGCTCACTCTATGCTGGTTGTGCAATCTATGCAGATGGCAAGCCGATTTTAATTTTAGAGCCAAGGGGGTTTGAATGATTGATACCAAAAACCTGACACCAAGGCAACTTGACGCACTGACCGAGGTTGCAAACATTGGCGGAGGTCATGCAGCCACTTCCCTGTCTCAGTTACTGGGTAAGAAGGTAATGATCAGGGTACCCACTCTCTTTACCGGTCCATTAGAAGATGTAATCCTGAAGATTGCCGACCCCAATGATGTTGTTGCCTCGGTACTGCTTTATTTCCTTGGTGATCTTACCGGTCGGACCCTTCTCATCTATCCCTATGAAGATGCCCAAGAATTGACAAATCTTTTAATGCCGGAAAATCAGGAGAGTACATTAGAATTACAGGAATCGTTATTGAAGGAAGTTTCCAATATTCTATCCTGTTCGTATATGAATGCCCTTGGTGAGTTATTGGGACTTCTGATACTACCTTCGGTACCGGGAATGATTATTGATATGGTCGGTGCAGTTCTTTCCAGTGTCATTGTTGAGTTTGGTCATGAAAAGGACTTTATCTTCTGTATTGAGACGGAATTTGATTTTGGTGATGTAAGTAAACCATTGCGTGCCTATTTCCTCCTCCTTCCTGATACTTCAAGTTTAGAATTGATTCTTAAAAAACTTAATGTATAATTTTTATGATATCGCCTGAGGAATATAAGATACTCAAGAGTTTTGCCGAGCGAATTCCGGATAATGACCCCGGGGCACACAATAATCTTGCAGTGGTTTATTACAACAAGGGTCTTTATGAAGAGGCAATTGCCGAACTGGAGAAGGCACTGGCGATAGACCCGAACTTTCTACTTGCCCGAAACAATCTGGAGATTATCTTAAAAAAATCGGGACGCCTGGAAAATAAGGTAAAGGAACTTGCCTACCGCATTGAATCGGAGCCTTTTGATGAGATAAAGACACTGGAACTTGCGGATACATATCGTAAATTGAATCGCTATTCCCAGGCAATAATCTTCTACCGAAAGGTCTTGGATTTTAATCCTGGCTCTTATGAGGCACATTTTGGTTTAGGATTGACCCTCAAGAGTCTTGGCAAATACGATGATGCCCTTGAGGAGATAAAGAAGAGTCTGGAGATAAAGATTTCACCGGAGGGCTACAGGGTTTTGGGTGAGATTTATTTCAATAAGGGGGCAATCGACCTGGCAATTAAGAACTTTCAGGAATCCCTTCTTTTGGACCCGGATTCAGCCGAGACCCACTTCTTTCTGGGGTTTGCCCTTGGTGAAAAGGGAAAACATAAAGAGGGAAGAGAAGAGGTTAGAAAGGCGATAGAGTTGAATCCGGCACTGGCGCAATTTGAACCCAATTTACCCATAGAAATAAAGGAGCACAAAAGCCACCTTGATTTTCTAAAAGAGCAACTGGGAGTGCCCAAACCATCGGTCAATGAGTATCAGGTCCACTATAACCTCGGTTTGACCTATCGCAATAAAGGTCTTTTTACCGAAGCCCGGCGTGAATTTGAAGATTGTCTGAAGATAAAATCCGATGATGTTGATCTCTATGTAATGATGGGTGAGGTCTCAATCTTTCTTGAAAAATTTGATGACGCATTAAATTATTTTGAGCGCGGTCTACAGCTTGACCCGCTTCAGCCAAGGTGTGCGAATGGCTTGGGAATTGTCTTTTTAAAGAGGCATGATTACAAACAGGCTCAGGGCTGGTTTGAAAAGGCATTAGCCTGGGATAAAGGCTTGCTTTCCGCATTGAATAACCTGGCAGTTATTCAGCTGGTTCAAAACAATCTTGAGGAGGCAATAAAGAATTTTACGACGGCAAAAGATGCTGGGAACGAAGAGGCGAAATATAATCTTGGTGTCTATTATCTCAAAAATGGGGACTATGAAGGTGTATTAAAGTTATTTAATGAAGATACGGTTGATGGTAATTTCTTAAGGGGATTGGTCTTTGCAGAATTGGGACGGGATGATGAGGCGGTTAGCTGTTTCAACGGAGTGATTAACCGCGCACCCAACTATGCCGGTGCATACTACAATTTGGGATTTCTTTATATGAAGATGGGAAGGTTTGAAGAAGGACTTTCCTTTATCCGTAAGGGTATGGAGATCGAGCCAAATTACGAAAAGGAAAAATTTCGGCTGTCTTTAGCCCCTGAGCTTTATGAATATGGCTTGTTCTACCAGGCACCCAAGCCCGAAGAAAAACTGGTTGAAGAAATAGAAGAGGTCTTCCCCAAACTTGAAATTCCCACTGCCGAGAATTTTATCGCTGAGGCAGAGCGTCTCCTTGGCAACAAAAATTTCGAAAAGGCGCTGGAGATGGTGGACGAGGCAATCAAAATCAATCCCGATTTAAGTTCGGCGGTTGTCCTCAAGAGCAAAATCTTGTTTCAGTCTGACAATATTGAAGATGCAATCAATCTACTCAATACCTTTACGCAGACTCATCCTGATGATACCGCGACCATCGCGGCTTTGGCGGGTTATCTCAAATCATTGGGAAGGTTGAAGCAGGCAAAGGATAAGTATCAACGCCTTCTTGAGTTGGAACCTGAAAATGTTACCTGGCTTTCCGAGATTGGTGATATTTTCTATTCCCTTGATGAGATTGATGAGGCATTTGCTACATATAGAAAGTTATTATCAATTGATAGCAAAAATGTGAATGCTCATTTGGGTCTCCTTAAGGTCCATTTGAAGAAAAAAGATTTAGACCGTGCGAAGGAATTTGTTGATTTCTTTGAGCGGGAAGGCGTCAATTCGTATGAAGCCAATCTTTGCGTTGGCATCTACTGGTTGGAAAGGAATAATCGTGAAAGGGCAAGAAGTTATTTAGAAAAGGCAATTGAAATTGACCCGTCAAAGCCCCTTCCTTATTATCATCTCGGTCTTTTGTTTGTTAACGAAGGCAAATTTGATGAGGCCTGTACAAACTGGAAGAAGGCACTCCTTTTAAGCCCCAATGAGGAACTGGCGAATAAGATAAGCCATTGCCTCAGCATTACGATGGAAATGATGGAATTTTTAAAGAAAGAGATTTAAGCAGGTAGGTAAAAGATGGCAGACGAATTGATTATGGACTCCAAGGCCCTGATCTTTGCAACACTGGCCGATGTCTATCTCAGTTCCGGGATGATTGATGAAGCAATTTCAATCCTGCAAGATGGTTTGACCAGGAATCCAAACTATACACTGGCAAAGGTTATCCTGGGACGGGCATATTATTTAAAGGGCAACATTGATGAGGCATTGAAAATTCTACAGGAGAATTATGAATCGGCCAAAGGAAGCGAGACCTTGAATCTCTATCTCGGACATTGCTACAAAAAGAAGGGGGAATATGAGAAGGCAATTGGTTATTATGAAGCGGTACTCAAAATAAATCCCGAAAATCGTGAGGCGAAGGAGTCATTGGAGGTCTTGAAACCAACTCAACCATTGCAAAAGCCCGCATCTGAAGCAATTGTTGAACAACCACCAGCAAAACCCCAGCCGGAGATGGTTGCCATTCCGAAGACCGATGTTGAACCCACTGCACCGACCGAGCTATTACCAGAACTCGGACTTGAACCAATGCCTGCCCGGGCGGTTGAAGTGCCCGCACCCCTTGAGGCACTCAATGAACCGATGGGTCGCCTTCTGGAGATAAAGTCAGTGAAGGGGGCATTTATCCTTTCCCGTGATGGCCTTTTGATTCAGAACTATTATGCGGCGAGAACTGATTTGGAAGAAATCTGCGCCTTAATCGCGGGTATATTCAATGAGGCTGATGAGGCATTTAAATTCTTGAAATGTGGGGCACTGGAAAGATGTATTATTGAGAAGAAGGAAGAGACAATCTGTGTTATTACGGCCGGTGAGTCGTTGCTCTGTATTATTACAAAACCCGAGGCAAAGCCCGGGCTTGTCTTTTTGTATGCAAAGAAGATTATTGAGGAAATCAGGAAGGTATTAGGATGATGTTATCAGAATTAACCAGAATACCTCGTGTCTTCGGCGCGGGTATAGCAACCTTTGATGGTTTTATCGTTGATAGCCAGTTCATTCATGGCTATGATGCTGAGCGATTCGGCGCGATGGCGGCCAAGATTATGACCCAGGTAAAAAAGAACCTCGGTGCGGAGAGCGGTGCGGTTATTCTTTATACACAAGACATTGTCTTTCTTGCCAAGGCAAAGCCGGAGGGGGTTCTCTTTGTAGTTGGTGACAAAGAGGCAAATCTGGGACTTATTAAAATAAAATTTGAGAAGATGTAGTCTTTTTTGACCTGACGCAAGTTAGGCCAGGGATGAATTGCGATCTACAAAACATCTATCGCAGCCATTGAAGGGGCGGGAAATCCAGTGTTTGCGGTATCCCACCTGAGTATCTTGTTAAAGAATTACGAACAAACCGCATTGACACCAGGATTCCTTATGGGTATGATCAACGCCCATCTAACTCAAAAAAAGGAGAGGATAGAGATGAAATTTTTCTTAGGGTCATTACCCTTCTTATACAGATATATCATCATTACCACAATTGCCATTTGCTGCTCGTGCACCGAAAATACGAAAAAGGAGCATTTATGGTATGAAGTCGCCCGAAAGGAGATGGTGGAGAAGCAGATAATTGCGCGGGGCATCAGTGATAAGGGTGTGATCCAGGCAATGCTCAGGGTTGAAAGGCATAAATTTGTGCCCAAGGAGTATGAGCGCTATGCCTATACTGATGGGCCATTACCCATTGGTGAGGGGCAGACCATTTCCCAACCCTATATCGTTGCCCTTATGACCGAGGTTTTGCAGCTGAAGGGAGGGGAGAGGGTATTAGAGATCGGCACTGGCTCAGGGTATCAGGCAGCGGTTCTTTCGCTTATTGCCCAGGAGGTATATACCATTGAAATCATCCCGGTACTGGCAAAGTCAGCACAACACCGGCTTGCGAATCTCGGGTATAAGAATGTCTATGTGCGGTGCGGGGATGGTTTTTTAGGCTGGCCCGAAAAAGCACCTTTTGACGGTATTATTATTACCTGTGCTGCCCCACGAGTTCCCGAACCTTTAGTTGAACAACTCGCCGAAGGGGGAAGACTGGTTATGCCCGAGGGTGACCAATTCCAGATGCTTGTATTATACAAAAAGGTTAAGGGTAAATTGGAGAGACAGGAGCTCATTCCTGTTCGCTTTGTGCCGATGGAAGGCAAGATAAGGGAATGATATAAAATTTGAACTCGGAGGTCTTGCAGGACCAAAGTTCCCCCTTGATTTTTTTTTATTTATATATATATTTGGTTTGATGGATACAATCGCCGGTAGAGCCTGGGCCGAGGTTTATCTTGACCGACTTGTAAATAACTATTATCTGATAAAGAGAAAGGTTGGTAATAAAAAAATAATGGCGGCGATAAAGGCCGATGCCTATGGCCATGGTGCGGTTGAGGTGGCAAGAACCTTACAGAGGGAGGGTGTAGATATTTTCGGTGTGGCAAGCGCCGAGGAGGGGATTGAGTTGAGACTTGCCGGGATAACAGGGCAGATAATCATCCTCAGTCCAATCCTTAAGAATCAGATTGATGCGATATTGGAGTATAATCTAACTCCTACCATTTCTGAACTCTCTTTTTTTCAAGAGTTGAATCAAAGACTTCGTAGATTAAAAAGACCAATCTTAGTGCATATTGAAATTGACACAGGTATGACCCGGACTGGTTTTCCTTACGATAAAGCAATGGCAGCAATTCAGGACATTCAAAAATCTCCCTATGTTAAGATTGAAGGGATATTCTCCCATTTTCCCCTTGCCGATTCTGATGGCCGGTTTTCCCGGGGTCAGATCAAGAAGTTTGCCCAATTAATCGATAACTTGGGGGGAATGGGTAATAGATTCAGATTTATCCATCTGGCAAATTCTTCCGGGATTTTTCGCTACCCCAATTCCCATTTTAATTTAGTCCGTCCGGGTATATCCCTTTATGGATTAACTTCCTCCCCCGATGTTGAATATGATAAGGGATTCAAACCAGTAATGAGCTTGAAATCCAAGATTGTCTCTCTACGCGATGTTCCACCCAATACGCCGGTAAGTTACGGGCATACATACCGGACAAGGCGAAAGAGCCGGATTGCCACAATAAGTGTAGGGTATGGAGATGGTTATCCCCGGATACTTTCCAATAGTGGTGAGGTCCTTTGCCATGGCAAAAGGGCAGGGATTGTCGGCACGATCTGTATGGATTTACTGATGGTTGATGTAACAGATATTCCCCAGGCAAAGATTGGTGATGTGGTTACTCTTATTGGTGAAGATGGCAGCGCTGAAATCAAGGTAGAAGAACTGGCAGAGAAATGTAAAACAATTGTTTATGAAATTACATCCGGTATTGGTCCGCGGGTTGCCCGGGTATTTAAAAATGGCAATCGGGTTGTAAGTATCCGGAATTTATTAGGGAGATGGCGAAATGGACAGACCAATATTTAAAATTGGAGGTCAATACATGTCCAATTCCGTCAAAAAACTTTTACTAAAGGAGGCATTATGAAAAGGATAACATTTATCCTTGCCGTTGTCTTCTTGAGCAGTATTGCTCAGGAGACAACGCATACTGTAAAACCAGGTGATACCCTCTGGGATATTGCCGGGTTTTACTATCAGAATCCGTTTTTGTGGCCCTATATATGGCGGGCAAATCTCACCCAGATAGAAGACCCGCACTGGATATATCCGGACCAGGTCTTTGTAATTCCACCCGCGCCTGAGGAATCCTTGGGTATCGTTGCTCCACCACCCACTGAATATGTCTATGCCCCAACTCCGAGTAAAAAGGTTGCTGAAGTCATCTCGGTCGTAAAGCCGGAAGAGCGCATTTTCAGCGAGGAGATTATCCATCGTGCCGGATTTATTGTTCTGGAAGACTTGCCTTACTGGGGAAAGATTCTTGAGACCGAGCCCAAGGGTGAAAAGAATATTACTACCTACACAGAGATATACATTGACCGCGCTCAGGATGTGAAGACTGGTGATATATTGACAATCTATCGTCCAGGCAAGGTTATTACCCACCCCAAGACCGGTAAAACATTGGGAAAAGAGATTTTGGTCCTTGGTAAGGCTGAAGTAGAGGAAGTTGGGGCTGATGGTTCAAGGTGCAAGGTCATTGCATCCTATGATATAATTAAAGATGGTGACTTCGTTACGCCTTATGAACCGATTCTGGCACCAGAGAATGTAAGCCTTGTGCCGGCGACAAAGGAGGTAGAGGGTTATGTTGTTGAGGTGAAATCAATAGGTAATTTGACCCCACCCCATGTTTTTGTCTATATTGACCAGGGTGAAGAGAGCGGGGCTGCGGTTGGTGATGTCTATGAAGTCTACCAGGAGCGGGTTGTTGAGGGAAAAAAGATGCCCGATTTTCCAGTCGCCAGGGTTCAGGTAGTAAGTGTCTTCGCAAATGCCTCAGTTGGTCTAATATCTTGGGAAAGAGAGACCGTAGTGGTGAAGAGGGGAGAGCGGTGCAGGTTGAAGATGGAGGCACGGTAATGGAGATGGAAATTAGGGGAATTATAATTAGGGAGGTAAGAAAATGAAGGAAAAGGAGGCATTAAGTCAGGTTTATCTATTCAGGGAATTGACACCGAGTGAGATGGATATATTAATCTCAATCTCCAAGGAAAGAAGGGTAAAGAAGAATGAGGTAATCTTTAAAGAGGGCGACCCCGGCGATGCCTTCTATCTTATTGTTTCAGGTAGTGTGCGTATCTCCACGGTCGTCCCGGGCGTGGGCGAAGAGGCATTGACCATCCTGCGCGAGGGTGAGTATTTTGGTGAGATGGCACTGATTGACGATGCCCCCCGTTCGGCTGCGGCGATTGCCAATGATGATACAATTCTATTGTCAATTGGAAAAGAAGATTTCCGTCGTCTCCTTGCCCAGGATACAGGGATTGCCTATAAGTTACTTTGGGTATTTACAAGGACACTCTGTGCCCGTTTGCGAAAGACCGACGAGCAACTCAAGAGCATATTCTCAATAGCAAAGACATTCTAATTTAATGGTAAAGAAAGGAGAACAGGGTTAAAGAAGGTTAAATAAAGGTTAAAGAAGGACAAAAATGGGTAGAATTGTTTTGCTGCTTCTAACATTATCATTGATTGTGGAGCGGATTACTGAGAAGATACTATCCCTTTTGCCGAAAAAGAACAATAAATATTTTGCCTGGATTATTACAATCATCCTTGGCCTGTTGATTTCTTTCAGTTTCCGGTTTGCTTTTTTACAGGAATTGGGTTTGAAGGAGGGTACAAATGTCAGTCAGGTCGTTGATTATATCTTGAGCGGTATTTTGATTGCCTGTGGCAGTGAACCTGTTCATTCAATCGTTGATGCCCTTTCATTTAAAAGGGATGAATTGAAACGAAAGGCAAAAGGTGTTTGATATATTTGCGGGTAAGGACCCTCAGAAGGCACTCCAGCGGGCGCATGAGTTGATTAAAGAGGGAAGGAGTACCCAGGCGATCAGGGTCTTGCAGGATAATCTCACCCAGGGCGAAGAATCATTTGACCTTTATTTAGAACTTGCCCGACTGTACTTTGAAAACGAGCAGAGACCGGAGGCAGTTGAGACATTACGAAACTGCTATTCATTTTTTCCCAACAGGGTTGATGAGATAATCGGCCTCTTATCCGATTATTTTTACCGTTATACCTCAATTGATGCAGGTGATTTTCTAATTCAACTTTATACCCGGGAGGGTCAGTATGACGAGGTTGCCAAGGTCCTGAGGGCGTTCAATGAGCGGGAGATAAAACTTTTAACCAATAAATATGAAAAGTTGAAACAGGGGTTAGGGGAGAAGAAGGTTTTGAGTAAACGTGACCTTGAGATTATCATAATCCTTGGGACAATAAATTTTCTCTATCGGGAACCCCAATCGGCAATTGAGGCGGTAGAGTCCGTCGTTGAAATAGACACATTTCAGAAAGAGCTCATTGCCTGGGCAAGGACAATTTCGCGTGAACGATTCAATGACCCCTATCCCGCGCTTCTGCTTCTTAGGTTATTAATTGCCTCAAAAAATTTTACCGAGGCACTAACCCAGGCACAGCGCATTTATGAAAAATTTCCCGATTTCTTGGACCCCCTGATTGAAATGGTTTCAAAGGCGCAACCACCCCGGGAGTTAGAATCCAATTTCAGTGAATTCCTAACTGAGTTATATGTAAAGAAAGGTGACCTTGATGCATCACTCGCCCGCTTGCAACTCATCTTGAAGAATGAACCATCCCGGATTGATGAGGTGATAAAGACCCTTCGTGAATTGCAGCGGATAAATCCCAAAAACTTGAAGGTTCTTTATATCCTGGGGGATACCCTGCTCAATAGCGGACGGGTATCACTGGCAATCAGTGAATATGAAAAGATTCTGGAGATGGATAGCGGTGAGGCAGAGAAGTTGATTCAAAGATATCGACGGGCATTTGAAAAGGAACCGAATAATCCATTGGTGATTCAAAGTCTGGTTAACTTGTATCTCAAACAGAATAAACTTGATGATGCAGTAGCGTTAATTGAGCGGGCTTACAATTTCGATCCAGGGCTTTTGGACGAGTATATCCTCAACCTCAACGCAATACTGGAAAAAGACCCCGGTAATTTTGGTGCTTTAAAAATCCTCGGTTTGTGTCTGGCACATAAGGGCGATGACGAAAATGCCGGTTTGATTATTGAAAACTTAATGGAAAACGGTAAAAATGAGATTGTCGGTGAGATGCTTGATGAGATAATCAAGAAAAAGCCAAAAGATAATATATATGTTAATCTAAAGGCAAAAAATTTAATCGCCTTGGATAGAATAGGTGAGGCATTTTCACTAATTGCACCCAACCTTGACGATGATTTGAACAAGACAATCATATTTGTACCGACCCTGGACGCGATTGTGAATAAAAAACCTGAATATGCACCTCAAATACTAAATTTTTATAAAACAAAAGAGAATGAAGCGCCCGATATCTTTGGTGTTGCCCTGGCAAGGGCATATGCTTATGTTGGTGATTATGAAGGTTCTATTAAAAAATTTGACGAATGTTTTTCAAAACTGGAGCATAAAGATGCGGTAAAAAGGGCACTGATAGAGGTACTCAAAGAAAGACCCAAGGCAGTCCCCCTTCTCTTGAGTGCCGCCCGGATATTTATGAAAGAAGGAGAGATTGAGATTGCCACGCAATTTTTCAAGACTGCCCAGATGGTAGACCCCAAGGCATTCTTTGAGATTGTTGATGAATTCTATGACACACTCAAGAATTTCCCGAAAGATAAGGAAGTGCGGATTTTGTTGATTGATACCTTTTTTAATCGGAAGCTCTATGACCGAGTGATTGAGGAGGCAAAGAAGGGAATAGAGGTCTTTGGTCAAAATGTCCAGTATTTTAACTTAAAATTGGGGCAGGCACTTGTAGAAAAGGGTAACTTGACTGATGGGGTAAGACCGCTGATGCTCGCCCTTGATGGAGAGATGGACTATTCAAAGGAGGTTTTGAGTTATCTGGATAAGATTCTTGAGGTGGATAAAAGCAATGTTCCGGCACACTTTGCCCGGGGTCGGGCACTTGCCCGTTGCCGGATGATTGATGAGGCAGTTGATGAGTATCTGCTTACTGCCCGAATCGTACCGGCGCGTGCTGAATATGTATTAGAAGAGTTAAAAAATCTCCTAACGAAGGCAATTACCAATCCCAAGTTAATTTATGCCATTGGAAATGTGGAAATTACGCTGAAGAGGTATGAAGATGGGATAAGGCATCTCCTCCAGGCCTG
Organism: Caldifarciminota bacterium; assembly: GCA_039802265.1. Taxonomy (GTDB): domain Bacteria; phylum Hydrothermota; class Tepidihabitantia; order SM23-42; family JAOAFX01; genus JBDRWI01. Next base: position 33,234 of record JBDRWI010000017.1, read on the forward strand.
CGAACTTGATTCTAATTTTGTCAGCCGGGCAATTCCAATATTTGAGAAGATGATTTATGAATTTCCCTCTCCTTTCCTTGAATTTTCCCTTGCCCGGCTCTATTCAATGGCAAACTTAAATAATTCGGCAACAAAATACTTCATTTTAGCCCAGGAGCACGATAAAAAATACCTTGAACCGGCAATCTCCGAATTGAAGAAAATCTGCGCCGAAGAATCCAAGGACACAGAATCCCGCAAGGGACTGGCACAGATCTATTTCAATTACAATAACCTGGAGGATGCCCTGAATTTAACTGCAGAGATTTACCGATTAAATCCGAATGAGACAGACTGGGTGAAGTCATTTGTTTTTAATATCCTTTCCAAGAATGCCACCCATTTACCTTCCTATTATTTTATCGGCACAGTATTCCTGCAGGAAGGAAATTATCCGAAGGCACTGGAGGTCTTTAAAAAATTGCTTGATATTGCACCCGGTGAGATTATGGAGGTGATTAAAAGACTCTCCGAATACAAAGAAAAAAGCCCGGAGGTGATGTTTCATCTGGCAAAACTCCACAAGGACTGTGGTGACATTCAAACTGCTCTAAGGGTATTTGGTGAATTATTCAAGGTAAATAAGGCATACGCCGATTTACTTGTAGAACAATTGAAGGAGATTATTTCGAAGAATTCCAATATCGGCGAGGCGTATCTTCTTTTAAGTGAAGTCTTCATCTTTAAGGAGGAATATGATTCAGCCCTTAATATTCTGAATCAGGCTGAGCCACTCTTTCCCGAGAAAAAGGAAGAAGTTATATTGAAGATGGGACAGATTTTCTTTGAAAAGGGTGAACCGGAGAAGGCATTACAGATGTATAATCGCCTCTTGAATGAGGTCTCGGACCGAAGGAGGGTTTACCGAATAATCACGAAGACGAAAGGCGAATATCTAAAGGAGAAACTCGAAAAGATAAAAGGCGAAGGTGCGGGCGACCGGCTGAATCGTGCAAATATCTATCTATTAATGGGAGAAATAAATCTGGCTGAGAAAGAACTGGAGTTTATACCAACCGAGGAAGAGATAAAGAAGGAATATTTAATCTTGAAGACAAAAATTCACCTTGCCCGTAACCGACCTCTTGATGCCCTTGAGGTGATTAGAACATTGCCGGCAGATGCCGATACTGCACCAGTCTATGCTGATTGTTATGAAATGATTGGTTCCTATGAGGCCGCCGCCTCGGTACTGCGGAGTGTTGATGCAACACGATGGAAGGATCGGATAATAAGATGTGAAAAACTTGCCCAGGAGAAGAGACTGGGTAGAACAGGGTATTTTATCGAAGGGAGGCTTTGATGAAGTGTCCTTTTCTTGTAAAGAGAAAGGAGATATACGACAAAGATGGTAAGCGTATTGCTGAGGAGATAGAATTAAAGGATTGTATAAAGAATGAATGTATGGTTTACGATGGTTCGGCGAAACTTTGTTCCTTTCTTTCTACAAATATCAAAAACGGCATTATCATTGAAGAATTCAAAAATGGAATAAAGGCAGTAAAAGAAGAGATGTTTCAACGCACCGAGGCCCTGGGTGTCATTATTTCTACTACAATTCAGACATTGCAGGATGCCCTGCTTGGTCGTTTTGATGTTTTAAAGAAACAGAATGAGGTTATTGCCCTGGGCTTTGACCGTCTTTCCGAAATTCAAGGTAGCCTTATTGATGCGATTAGGAATTCTTCACGGGAGGTCACTGAACATATTAACAATCTCCTCACTACCTTTAAATCAGCCGGTGATAATATTAAAGCGCTTGAAGGGATAATAGATACAATTGCTCAAGGACAGGCGCGGCTGGCAGATGAGACAAAGGATTTATTAAACGGACTGAAGGGCGATTTTGAGAAGTTAGGAAATGTCTTTGGCAGCAGCACCGAACCCTTGAAGAATGAGATTGCCAGATTGATTACCACCTATCAGATTGGGGTTGAGGCAATAAACGGTGAGATAAATAAATCTAATTTGACGCTTGCAGAGATTTTAAAGAAATTTGAAAATTTTGATAACCTTTTGAATAGTATCAATAGCATTGGCGATTTGATGAAGAGCGAAAGTGCTGGAGTAAAGGCGGAATTTGTTAATAGCCTGGGAACGCTGATTGGAAAGTTTGATGAATTTAGAATTCTGTTTGTTGATACGCTGAATTTATACAAGAGCGAAATTGAGGCATTGAATAATAAGTCCCAGGAGTTGATTAATACATTTAATGCCCGATTTGAAGATTTTAAGGCAGTATTTGCTGATGCAACAAGAAGCAATAAAGAAGACCTCCAGAGTTTACTGCAAAGATTGCAAACAATCACCGATAACATTCCCGCAAACTTGAAAGAAACCAGTGAAATGCTGAAAAATGAGATTGGGGTATTCAAAAATGAATCGGTGGTAATATTAAGTAATCTCCAGGGTGGGCTGGATAGATTAACCGAATTCCTGCGCGAGATTCAGAATAGTTTGGTAAAGTTACATGATACAATTGAGGTTACAAATCGCAATTATCTGGAGGCACTGGGAAGATTCTCAAGCCTTGGTGATGGCCTTAGGGCGAACTTTGAGGGTCTCGGTGCTGAACTGAAGGAGCGATTCGCCGAATATTTAAAAACTCTGAACGAAGAATTGGGGATAATTGAAAATAGGGTTGCGAACCCGGTTGCCAGTATTCAGACGAATATTTCCCAATTTGAAGACTACCTTGGCAAGATCAATACCAGTATTGCCAATATGAGTGAGATGATGAACAATTTAAATCGCAACTATCTTGAGTCATTAGGAAAGATTGCGGGTCTTGCCGAGGGTATGCGTAAGGGTGTTGAGGCAGTTGGCGAAAATATGAATGAGGCGGTAAAGGGACTGATAAGTGAGATGAAAAAGGAGATAGGGGCACTTGAGGAACAATATCAGAAGACATTCAGCGATATTGCCCAACTTGCCGGAAAATTTGAACAACTCAATGACAAGATTGGCAGTATGACTGACGAGATTAATAGTGAGTTTAATGAGACCTTAAAGAAACAGACTGAAATGACCAATGTCTCAAGCGACATTTTGAAACAGATTAAAGATTACTTTGAAAAAGAGGAACTACGCCATAAAGAAGAGGAGATTCGTAAGAGAAAGAAAGATGCCCTTGACCATTTTGACCGGTCAACATTATACTATTATCGGGGTAATTACGAGCTGGCGCTTGGTGAGATAGAAAAGGCGCTGGATTTAGATAAACTTGCTGAGTATCTTAATCTTAAGGGTCTCATACTAACTGAACTGGGGAGACCGGATGAGGCTAAAACTGCCTACCAGGAGGCATTAAGATTAGAGCCGAATCTTGCCGAGTTATACAATAATCTGGGTTTGCTCTATATAAAGACAAGGAATCTGAACGATGCAGCTATGGCATTTCAGGAGGCAATAAAAAAGAATGTCAATTATACACTTGCCTATGTCCATCTGGGCAAGGTCTTACTTGAACTGGAACGATTTGATGAGGCAATCAATGCCTTTGAGCAGGCATTGAAGATTGATCCAACAAATAAAGAGGCAAAAGAGGCAATTGCCTTGTACAAAGAAGGAAAACTTGGTTAAAGGGGGCCTATGGAATTTCTCAAAAAATTGAAAAAGGATAAAAAGGCTGAATCGGTATTTGATCTGTTGATTGAAAAGAAGCAGAAGAAAGAAGAAATTGAGGAAAGACCACCAGATATGGAGGTCACCGAAATCAGTCCGGAAAAGGCACCCCCACCGGTAATTCAGGAAAAACCCGAACCGACCCCGAAGCGTGAATTTAGAACCGAAGGAATGCATGAATTTGATATCGAAAGTCTTGGTGCCTCGACGAGTGCCGGTTTAAAGATTGAATATAAAGCAAGGATTGTCGCATTGATTGATGAAGATAAAATCGACGAGGCGATTGCATTGTTGCAAGAACTCAAAGAGAAACTCAAAGGTTTATAGTGAATGTTATTATTCCGGTTGCCGGTGAGGGAGTTCGTT